>NZ_JBHUCN010000003.1:56264-85110 GCF_042677725.1 Rothia amarae | reverse complement strand
CAACTCGTCTAGCTTACCAGGTGTCCAGCGACCATGCAACACGAACAACCGTGAAACACACCACATAACAAAGCGATGAAGTTTATCTTTTCTTCATCTCTTCAACACCCTATGTAATTTCGACGTTCGCTTCGGTTCGAAGTTTTTCGCTTCGTGCCCTTGCGACTCCCATAACTATACGCACCCCCAGATAGCCTTGCAACTCGAAAAGTAGTGTGCTAGCTAACTTACAACTGTGTGATTATCGATTTCACCGCTAATTATCAAGGTTTTTAGGGCCAAAAAGATTTTCAAAAAGATTTCAAATTATCTTCAAATGTGCGTTTTCCACTCTTGCAACTCCCTAAATTCACCCAGAATGACGTCATAAATGCGTCACAAACCACATTTAATGGAGATTTCCCCTGAAGTTTAACCAGCTCGGCAACAATCGATAACTACCTTAGAATCATGACCCTCTACTATCGCTGGCTTACCTCCGAGATTAAAGCTTCCTTACCCGCATGGGTTGCTATGCGGGGTATAAGTTCTGACCAGATAAGAGATTTAGATACGCGAGCTCTCGCCGTCTTCCACGACGAAAAACTAGTAGCAATAGCTGAATAGTATACGTCTAAAGCTCACGCTAGTGAGTACTGGCTGTATATCGAAGTCGCTCCAAAACGCCGTCGTCAAGGGCTAGGTTTCGAAGTATTTAGACTCGTTAGTCAATTGCGACATCGAGATATTCCTTTTACCTACAGGAACTACCTTCATACCGGCTCTCTTGCTTTCGCTCACAAACTAGGGGCATACACCCGACAAGTTGTTCCTCCAGATAGGGCTAGGCTTATCCATCGAGAAGAACTCACCCTCACGTTTCCAGCAGAGGCTTTGCGCTGCGAACAACAAGACATCTTTCAACGTGCCTACGTGGATATGTATGAATGGACCCATGAGCTATGGGCTCCTGTATCAGGCGAGCACCAACTCACTCTGCAACGTGAGGCATTAGAAGATATAGATAAAGAAGCTACCAGTATTGTCTACAGCTCCAGCGGTTCCATTGAAGGTTTCGTCGCCACCTACATAGTTGACGGTAAACCATTGCTCATGGGCGAAACAGCCTCCTGCAACACTCCCCATGGAGAACAAATCATTCAAAGCTGCCTTCGCAGAACACTTGACATTCTCGCACACCGTGGGATTGAGGAAGTCCAAATGGATGGGCATATCTCTGATCCTCATTGGCTACCCAATTGGATTAGATTAGCTCCCTACGGAGAATGGTTCACATTGGTCACTATTCCGCCATCCACTGAAATTTCTTCGATTAACGAATTACCTTAGCGATACATAAAGGCGGGGAGTATCTATTGATACTCCCCGCCTTTACATCTACTCAGTCTAGTTACTTACCCTGAGCACGACGCCGAGAAACCTCATACAATGAAATACTGACCGCAGTTGCCGCATTCAACGACTCCATGGCAGAGCTAATCGGAATCGAAACAATCTGATCGCAGTTCTCAGTCACCAATCGAGACAAGCCCTTACCCTCAGAACCAACCACAATCATCAGCGGCTCCGATGCAAGTTCAAGGTTAGGAAGCTCGATGTCCCCACCGCCGTCCAAACCAACAACGAACACACCAGAATCTTTAGCCTGCTGAACCACACGAGTGAGGTTAGTTGCCATCGCTACCGGAATACGAGCAGCCGCGCCTGCAGAAGTCTTCCACGCCGAAGCAGTAACAGCAGCGGAACGACGCTCTGGAATGACGACGCCGTCGCCATTGAACGCTGACACGCTACGAATAATCGCACCCAGGTTACGAGGATCGGTAATGCCATCCAAAGCCACAAAAAGCGGAGGAGTCGAAAGCTGACCTTCATGGAATTTCTCCATAGTAGTCAGAATCAAATCAGTAGCATCGGGATACTTATACGGAGGAATCTGCAGAGCCACGCCCTGGTGCACAGACCCCTCAGTCAGCCTATCCAACTCACCACGAGAAATCTCCAACAAGGGCAAATCTTCTTGATTCGCAATCTTAATGATTTCTTTAACTCGCTCATCAGCCTCAATATGGCTCATGACGAAAAGATGCTTAGCAGGAATTTCAGTCTTCAAAGCCTCCAGCACAGCATTACGGCCGGTCACCAATTCCTCGCTGGTACGCTTACCGCCCAAACGTTGCTGAGGGCGCGAATGCTGACCCGCCTGGCGGCGCTCAGCAGCACGCTTCATCTTATAAGCCTTGTGATAAGGACGATCCTCAGCCTTGGGAGTCGGGCCCTTGCCCTCAAGCGAACGACGGTTCTTACCGCCGGTGCCCTTAGTGGGACCCTTCTTTGCGTTTGTTGCGCCGGGACGGCGACCTGCTTTAGCCATGAAAACCTCTTTTGTTGCTCAGCCCTCAGGTGTGGCAGAACTATATAGAAAATTAAAGTTTGTGAATCTTCAATAGCGTAGTCGAATAAAACACCAACTACACCAAAATGTGCGCTAGCTGATAGACCAGGACGAGCCTTCTACGCCGTCCTTAATAGTAATTCCAGCCTCTGCGAGCGCGTCGCGTATCTGATCTGCCGCTGCCCAATCCTTCCGGGCACGAGCGTCGGTTCGTTGCGCCAGCATCGTTTGAATCAGCGAGTCCAAAGCCGCATGTTCAGCATCGGATGAGGCGCTGCTTCCTGCAAAACTCATCAGTTGAGTCAACCCCAGTACCTTTGCCATAGCGAAGACTTGGGAGGCGATACCAGTTGCATCAGCGCCCTGAGCTCGTTCAGCGTTACCTTCACGTACCTTCTCGTGAAGCACCGCGAGCGCGCGGGGAATATTGAGATCATCGTCCATCGCTGCCGCGAACTCTCCAGGAACCTCGGCGTGCTGGTTAATACCTTCAAGATTCTGCGCAATAAAGGCTTCGATACGCTCCACCGCAACCTTAGCTTCTTCTAAAGAAGTAGGGCGGTAGTCCAGCACCGACCGGTAATGTGCCTGCCCCAGGTAATAACGAACTACCAAAGGACGCGCGGTCTGCAACATATCTGCAGGCGATACAGTGTTGCCTATGGATTTTGACATCTTTTCGCCCTCGAAAGTTACTAGCCCATTATGAAGCCAGAAATTCGCGAAGTTATCGCCGGCAGCCGTAGACTGAGCCAATTCATTTTCGTGATGGGGGAAGCGCAAATCTAATCCGCCACCGTGAATATCAAAACGAGCGCCCAAGTATTTACCTGCCATTGCCGAGCATTCCAGATGCCAGCCCGGCCGTCCCCGACCCCACGGCGAATCCCATGCGGCGGTTTCCGGTTCGCCTACTTTATAGCCCTTCCATAGCGCGAAATCACGAGGGTCTCGCTTACCGCGAGGATCCGCATCTTCGGCGTCTTTCAGCTCATCTAACTTCTGATGGGTCAGAGCACCATACTGAGGCCACGATTTAACGTCGAAATAGACATCTCCGGAATCATCTAAAGCGGGGTAAGCATGACCCTCATCAATCAACCGCTGAATAAGGGCATGCATCTCGGGGATATGCCCCGTTGCGCGTGGTTCATATGTAGGAGGTGTGATACCCAGCGATTCATACGCCTGAGCGAAAACCTTTTCAAAACGATAGGCAAGCGCCCACCACTCTTCGCCGGGAAACTCTCCCTCAAACCCTTCTTCGAAAGAGCGGTTTGAGTTAGCCAAAATTTTGTCGTCAATATCCGTGACATTACGAACGGTCGTTACTTTCAGCCCGCGGTAGGTCAACCAACGCGAGAGCTGGTCAAAGACCAGAGCCGAACGAACATGTCCGATATGAGGAGCCCCCTGCACAGTGGCGCCACAATAGTAGAGGCTAGCCTCCCCGGGGCGAACCGGCTCAAAATCTCGAATGGTTGCTGTCGCTGTATCGTAAAAACGCATAGTCACAGGCACCAGTTTAGCGGTAACAGCAAGAGCGGGCGTAGTACACCGTAAAAATCCAGGTTTCACAGGACAAGGAAACCGATACGCTTACCTATATAGTTTTCGCTTTCATCATGGGTGCGACGGCAAAAACGCTCCTAGTGGTGATGAATTTTAGGTGCCTATCATGACTTCCACACACAATACTGCGCTGCGCATCGGCAGAACACGCCGCATCGTTCTTCGCGACGGCAGAATCGCCGAATGGCATGAATTTGGGGAGAATGAAAATCCCCAGACAGTAGCTCTTTATTGCCACGGGACACCGGGATCAGGCCGGGAAGCGCAAATTTTTGATCGGGTTGCTCGCGAGAAAAAGATTCTACTTATTGCTCCTGACCGACCGGGGTGTGGGGGAAGCACCTTGATGCCCCATCGCACCGTGCAAGATTGGGCCGCTGATGCCGCAGAAATCCTGAATGCCCTTCAAATTACCCAGTGCCTAGTATTGGGATATTCAGGAGGGACACCGTACGCGCTAGCCTGTGCAACGGCATTTCCACAGAAAGTTTCTGCCCTGGGGCTTATCGCCCCCTACACCCCTGAAGAAGGTGTGTTTGCGCGCGTCGAAGAACGATCCATCCCTGTAATGATGAGACTTCAATACCTTCTCCACAACAACCTGTTACTTCCGCTTAGCCGCCGTCTCTTACATATACGCGCTAAACGAGCAAGAGCAATCGAAAGTTTCATTCATTCGCATTCCCATGCATTTGAGCATAGTTTTCGCGGCGCCATCCAAGATTACACAGCTATCTACGGTGAGTGGGGCATACCCCCTGAGCAGGCAAGAAAGCATTTCTCTACCGTGGTATGGGTGGGCGAACGAGATCAAGTCATCAGCAAAGAAGGGGCTTACTCCCAAGGGCAAGAGCTAAACGCCACCGTTCGTTCTTTCCCCGGATGCGGTCATGCTTCACTTTTCACGCAGCATGCCGAAGAAATACTGACAGAAATCAAACACGTTGCGTACCCCGGCATCCTTAAGAATTCTTTGGATAGACCAGCGCCGTAGCCAATGCTGCTACGCCCTCAGATCTACCGGTTAACCCCAGTTTGTCAGTAGTAGTTGCGGTCACGGTAACGGGAGCACCTGCAGCTTCTGTGAGCGCCTGATTCGCTTCATCACGACGCGGCGCGAACTTAGGCCGATTGCCAATCAGCTGTATAGCCACGTTTCCAATCTCGAAACCAGCCTCTCGCACAATCGCCGCCGCTTCACTCAGAATGAGCACCCCTGAGGCACCCTTCATATCCGGACGATCGACTCCAAAGTTAGAACCAAGATCGCCGGTACCGGAGGCTGAAAAGAGCGCGTCCGCTGCAGCGTGCGCCACGACGTCGCCGTCCGAATGACCGCTTAGTCCTAACTCTCCCGGCCAATGCAAACCGGCGACCCACAGCTCAGTACCTTCTTCGCCAAAAGCATGAACATCAATACCAATGCCGGTACGGGGAATAATCATGAGTTCTCCTTTTCATACAGGGCGCGGGCAAGTGCCAAGTCTAAACGAGTAGTAATTTTGAAAGAGTCCTCGGAACCGGCAACGCACAATACGGGGATGCCCATAGTCTCTGCGAGCATCGCATCATCTGTAATACTCTCTGCCAAACCCTGTTGCGATGCCTTCGCATACGCAGCTAAAAGGGTAGAAAGATCAAACCCCTGGGGAGTCTGTACAGCGCGTAACTGAGAACGAGCGGGGGTTCCTGAAACGTACTCATCCGAATCGACCGACTTCACAGTATCTACGACGGGGACCACGGGAATCACTGCTTTTTCGCCAGATTCGAGGGCCTGCGCTACAGCGTGAAAAGCTTCAACCGGCGTAAAGCAACGAGCGCAGTCATGAACCAAAACAGCATCGGGATCAGAATCGCTCATCCCCCCTTGCGCAGGAGCCCGATTAATCGCGTTAAGCGCAGCCACCACTGATTCAGCACGGGTAGCGCCGCCTGTGACAGCCAAAGCACCAAATTCCTCAGCAATAGCCGTCAACGCAGTATCGCCAGCGGGAACCGTCACGATAAGACGTGATGCCAATCCCGTAGCCTTCACACCTTCCAGTGCCCACCGCAATAGTTCCTTACCTGCAACGGGTACCTGTGCCTTGGACAAACCGTAACCCAATCGGCTTCCAGAGCCTGCAGCAACAACAACGACGGCGAAGACCCGTTGCCCGGAAGCAACAGAATCATTCGCCGTCGTCAAAAAAGTATTGGTCTCCATCACAGCAGAAGCTTACCTGAAATATGATGAAGCAGAAGAAACTCTATAGCCTAAACTGCCTCAAGAATCTTATCGAGCTCGCCCTCGGCAGTCGCCTCATCGATGTCCTTCGCCAAAGCAACCTCGGAGGAAAGAATCTGACGAGCCTTAGCCAGCATGCGCTTTTCACCTGCAGATAGACCACGGTCATTTTCACGACGCCACAGGTCACGAACTACTTCAGCGACCTTCAAAACATCACCAGAAGCCAATTTTTCAACGTTCGCCTTGTAACGACGTGACCAGTTAGCGGCTTCTTCAGTATCGGTTGCCTGCAAAACGTCGATGACTTCCTGCAGACCGCGTTCGTCAACGACATCACGCATACCCACCATGTCAACATTTTCAGCAGGTACCTCAATCACCAAATCGCCCTGCGCGACTTTGAGTTTTAGGTACATTTTTTCTTCGCCACGAATTTTGCGCATCTTGACCTCTTCGATCGTTGCAGCACCGTGGTGAGGATATACGACTGTTTCGCCAACCTCAAAAAGCATATGGATAAACCCCTTTCAGCCTACCTATTCTATCACGAGGCACAGTAGGGGCATCCTTACGTAACAGTTAAGCCTTTCTTGCACCCTTTTGCAACTCGAAAGCCACGCGATACAGACGTTCTGTCTATAAGCCGTTAGAATGTACACGAAAGACTCTGTATTTAATCTCTATCTGGAGAACACACACATTCACTGGGATAGAAGAGTTCATGACCATCAAGGAGTTCATGCCGTGAAGTTTGCAACTTCCACCCTCAAGCGCGCTGGCGCGGGCGCTGCCCTAGCAGTCGCTTTGCTTTCAGCAACCGGCTGTGGCTATATCCATCACCAGCCCACCACCATTCACTACGCCGCTTCCGATGGCGTCAACGCAGATGTAGCAGACATTGACCTTCGCAACATCATGGTTATCGCCGAAAATGAAAAGTCAGACGGTCGTATGCTGGGCTCCATCATCAACAACGGCAAGAACGACGTCACCGTTGATTTCAACTTCGAGTCCGGTGCGAAATCAGTAACCGTCAAGCCTGGCGAAACCGTCCGTTTGGAAGACGATGCCCACAAGCTCATCGTCTCCCCCTCTGGCGCTAACCCCGGTTTGATCTTAGAAAACACCAAGGTAACTGCCGGATCCGATAACACCACGATGAACATCCCTGTTCTGGACGGCACCCTCGAAGAATACGCACCTTACCTGCCTAACGCGGCGTCTGCTGAATCCTCTGCAGCATCGACCTCCGCTCCTAACGGCAACGAGTCCGCTCCCGTGGAGACTACTCCTGCTCAGTAACACATAGGCTTCATCCAGATGGAGGCCAAAGCGAGGGCCCTTACCTGGTAGGTAAGGGCCCTCGCTTTATTCGATGTTCACGATTCTTTAGGGCTCGAACTTATAACCCAGACCGCGAACAGTCACCACATAACGAGGCACCGAAGGATCAGGTTCAATCTTGGACCGCAAACGCTTGATATGAACGTCCAAAGTTTTCGTATCCCCCACGTAATCTGAGCCCCACACCCGGTCAATAAGCTGTGAACGAGTCAGTACTCGACCGGCGTTGCGCAGGAGCATTTCTAGCAGCTCAAATTCTTTGAGCGGCATCGCCACATTCTCACCAGAAACAGTGACCACATGGCGCTCAATGTCCATACGCACCGGGCCCGATTCCACCGCATTCGTAGAAACTTCTTCGCCTTCATGCTGACGCCGTAACACCGCGCGCACGCGTGCAATTAATTCGCGCGAAGAATAAGGCTTAGTCACATAATCATCGGCGCCAAGCTCAAGACCCAAGACCTTATCAATCTCAGAATCCTTAGCGGTCAGCATGATAATTGGAACTGCCGAAATCGCACGCAACTGCTTGCACACTTCCATGCCAGACTGCCCAGGAAGCATCACATCCAGCAACACCAAATCAGCACCGTTATGTTCAAACTCAGTGACGGCGTCGACACCGTTATCTACAACCTGAACTTCAAAACCTTCGCGGCCTAGCAAAAACGCAAGCGGCTCGCTCAATGCTTCTTCGTCTTCAACAACCAAAATTCTGGTCACTAGTTTGCGTCCTTCTTCTTCAGCGCCGAAACGGAACCTCCGCCAGGCGTCGTGAGCTTCTTAGGGCTCACCGTCTGAGTACCCTCAATATCAGGTCCCAGCAAATCTTGTTCGCTCTGCTCATCCACAGCGGGCAGAGTCATGGTGAAAGTAGAACCTTCACCGGGGATAGACCACAGCGTAATTTCTCCACCGTGTTGACCCATCACATGCTTCACAATGGACAAACCTAAGCCCGTGCCACCGGTCTGACGCGAACGCGCCGGATCAACCCGGTAGAAACGCTCAAAAATACGATCCTGCTCATCCTCGGGGATGCCAGGGCCCTGGTCCTTAACAGATATCTTAATCTGTCCGTTTTTCTCGGTGATACCGATTCCGACTTTTGTTTTCTCTGGCGAATAACGGATAGCGTTCTCCACCAGGTTACGCAACGCCGTACCCAAAAGCTCGGGATCTCCGTGGATAGGACGGCGCGCCCGTCCACCCACCAACAGCTGGATGTCTTTACCCTCCGCCATAATCCGGTTATAATCCACCGCGCTGGCCACTAGGTTATTCACATCGACTAGCTTGGACTGCCGCACGACGTCGGTAGATTGCAAACGAGAAAGCTCAATGACGTCCTGCACCAGCGCAGCTAAACGCTTAGATTCTTTCTGCAAACGGGTAGAGAAATACTTGACGGACTCTTCATCGTCTGCAGAAGACTCAATTGCCTCCGCCATCAAACCGATTGCGCCCACAGGAGTCTTTAACTCGTGAGATACGTTCGCCACGAAGTCATTACGAACCTCCTGCACACGCGCAATTTCAGTACGGTCATCGGCAAGAACCAGAATGTATTCGTCCCCCACCGGCGCGATTCGCAAATCAATCACCAGCTGGGTCTTATTGACCGTACCTCGCGTAATTTTTATTTCCCGCTCCACAATGATGCCACGGCTTCGCACCCGGTGAATCATTTCCACCAGCTCTTGCGAAACAATCGTGTGGCCCTTCACCAGACCCAGCGCATACGCGCCCGGAGAAGCCTGAACCACACCGTCAACCGCATCAACAATCACATAGGCACGACCAATAACGGCCAGCACCTCCGCTGCACCGTCACTAATACTTGGCTCTTCAACATCGGCCCACTGAGCACGATCACGATCACTCTTGTTGACCGCCCACATACTCAACACACCGACGAACAGGCCCACCAAAACCGAAATCAAAATAATGAGGAATGAATCCACGCCTTCTACCTTATCGACAAAAACTTCCCCCCAGACCCCACGAGAGTGCAAGTTCCCGTCGGATTCAACTAACGTTTACTTAGAGCACCCGATTTATTTACTCATTTTTGGGAAGCTATAAAGACGTGTGGGCACCCGCGCCGTATTGCGGGACCCCGCCCGCCCACGACCAACTACTCAACCCGAGAGGACAGCGCACGTGCGTAAAGTCTTTCAAGCAGAACTTCACCAGGTTGGCGAAGAACTCATCCAAATTGCAACCCTGGTCAAACAAGCACTCGTACGCGCATCGGAATCCTTCCTCAACGCAGACATTGACAAAGCTGAAGAAGTAATCTCAAACGATGCCCGCATCGACTTTCTACAGACCCAGCTCGACGAACGCGCCATCGACATCCTGGCTCTGCAGGGCCCCGTAGCCTCCGATTTGCGCCACATCGTAGCGGCATTGCGCATGAGCTCGTCACTAGAGCGCATGGGTGACCTTGCACGCCACATCGCCCAGATTGCTCGTATGCGCTTCCCCGAGAAAGCTCTGACCGCATCCATCTCCCCCATCTTCGAACAGATGGTAGAGCTCGATTTGAAGATTATCGACGCCGTCATCAAGCTCCTTGATTCCAAGGATCTCACCTACTCCGAAGAAATCTCAGCTCACAAGGCTCGCATCAACGAGCTACACCGCGAAGTCTTCAAAACCCTGAACGCTGAAGACTGGAACTACTCGGCACAGGTCACCGTGGACGTGACCCTCGCCAGCCGCTACCTAGAGCGCTTTGGCGATCACGGGGTTTCTGTAGCTCGCAAGGAAACCTACCTAGTCACCGGCGACTGGAGCTAAAACCACTACTGCTGGCACATTCCAGCAGTATTACTCAATTACGGCATAGCAAAGGGCCCGTTCCACTTCGGTGGAACGGACCCTTTGGCATAACCTAGAACTTCAAAGAATTACTTCTTACCCTGGTTAGCAACTGCTGCAATCGCAATCTTTGCTGCCTCAGGATCCAAGTATTCGCCACCTGCGGTTACAGGCTTGAAGTTTTCGTCCAGCTCGTAGTAAAGCGGGATACCGGTGGGAATGTTCAGACCCGAGATTTCGTCGTCCGAAATACCATCGAGATTCTTTACCAGCGCACGCAAAGAGTTACCGTGAGCAGCAATCAAAACGGTCTTGCCAGCTTCCAAATCAGGCTTCACGTCTGATTCCCAGTAGGGAAGCATACGCTCTAGAACGTCTTTGAGGCACTCGGTACGAGGAGCGTTCTTAACATCGGCATAACGAGGATCGTGAGCCTGGGAGAAATCGTCGTCATCATCAATTGCCGGTGGGGGTACATCGTAAGAACGACGCCACTGCATGAACTGCTCTTCACCGTACTGCTCGCGAATCTGGCTCTTATCTTTGCCCTGGAGCGCACCGTAGTGACGCTCGTTCAAACGCCAGGAGCGCTTGACAGGAATCCAGAGGCGATCTGCGGAATCAAGCGCAAGGTTTGCGGTGTTGATAGCGCGGCGCTGAAGAGAGGTATGAACGACGTCGGGAAGAATCTCGCGATCCTTCAACATCTGACCACCGCGAGAGGCTTCTTCCATACCTTTAGCGGTCAGGGGAACATCTACCCAACCGGTGAAAAGGTTCTTTTCATTCCATTCTGACTGTCCGTGACGGAGCAATACCAATTTGTATGTCATAACCTCATTCTTTCACTTTTGCCACATAATCAAAAGCATTCCCACATAAATAGATATGGGAGTTACCGTCGACGACGCACCGCAACCGCCGGGCGCACGTCCGCAAGGAACACCCCAGCAGCAGTGGCGGCTATCAGCTGGATGAGCCAGCTAGAGCCAGCCCCCAAGAAAGTTGTGTAAAGACTAAATACCGAGAAAACTGCGCAAGCTGCAGTGACCGCCACCCAGAAAGTTTTGGTGCGCTTGCCAGCACTCTCATAAGCGTAATTCGTTGCCTGAAGCGCCACAATTAGTGCCCACACGGACATTACTGCAATGACCAGAGCAAAAACGGTGCCGATGAGAGTATCGACCATGGAAACTAAAATAATTGGACTCACAAGACAAGCCTATCGAATCTGGGTGGATCAGACGATGCTGGCAAGAGCTTGGTTAAGATCGTTATAGAGATCATCAACATTTTCGATGCCAACAGAAAGACGGAGTAACGATTCGGGAATTGAATCTGGTTCAGACAGATGGCGACGACGGCGTTCTATCAGCGATTCGACTCCGCCCAAGGAGGTTGCGGGAGTCCAGATTTTCAATTTTTCTACTACGGCGTCTGTTTCCTGCGCATTCGCTTCGAGGACTACACATAGAATTGCTCCAAACCCATTCATCTGTGAGGTAGCTACCGCATGGAAGGGATCGTTGGGGAGTCCGGGATAACGGACCTCTCTCACCCGAGGATGCTTCGTCAGTCGCTCTGCGAGCACCTGGGCATTCGCCATTGAGCGTTCTACCCGAAGAGCCAAGGTGCGGACACCTCTTAGGGCTAAAAATGCTTCGAAGGGTCCAGCGATTGACCCGTTGAGGGTACGGTGCTCCAGCATCATCGCGCGCAGTTCGGGATGGTTCGTGATAGCCAACCCCAGCACTACATCGGAGTGTCCTGCAATAAATTTTGTGGCTGAGTGTACCACAATATCCGCGCCTAAAGTCAGCGGTTTCTGGACTAAGGGAGTGGAAAAGGTATTATCTACGGCGGTTACAATCCCCAGTTTCTTTGCTTCTGGCAGAAGCACCTTTAAATCAGCAACCTCCAGCATGGGATTGGTGGGGCTCTCTAACCACATGAGAACTTTCGGCGCACGGTAATCCACATTTTCGGCTGTCACACCACGCGCCGAAGCCGCAGCTTTCATGGTCTCTATCGTTTGCTCAGTATTTTCAAGATCATAACGAATTACTTCACAGATACCTCGTCGCTGAAGCTTAAGCGCCAAAGAAATTGATGCCATATAGGTATGACGAGGAAGTAGAATGACAGATCCCACAGGAACCAAATCTTCAACCGCCGCTACAGCCGCCATGCCCGAAGCAAACATCAAACCGGGAAGCTCCGCGTCTTCTAATGAAGCGATAACTTCTTCTAAATCTTCCCACGAAGGATTATGAAAGCGCGCATAAACCTTGTCGTTCAGGGTATCCACGGTCTTTCCGCCACGAAAGGTAGAAGTCATATAGATGGGAGTATTCACAGGAGCATCATGTTGATGTGCCGGCCTGCCTTGGGAAACTACTAGAGTCTCTGGGTGAAGCTTCTGTTCAGTCATAGTCTCCAGCCTATGCGGATTATGTAGTCAGAGAAAGTAGCACTTCATTTTTCGTCTTCCTTGCTACCCTTAGAGAGTGACTGACTCACTCAAATACATCCCAGATCCCACATCGAATACTCCTATTGTGAGCAGTTCTGACTGCGTCGATGAAGGTCTCTTTATCGTGTTTGAAGGCGGTGACGGTGCCGGCAAATCCACCCAAGTTGCCCGTTTGGAACAGGCACTTACCCAGGAGGGGTACGACGTCATTTCCACTCGCGAACCGGGAGGCACCGATATCGGGGAGAAACTACGCGGACTCGTGCTAGAACACGGGCAAGGCATCATTGATGCGCGCACCGAAGCGCTCATCTATGCTGCCTCCAGATCAGCTCATGCCGAACAAAAGATTCGCCCCGCACTCGCAGCTGGGAAAATTGTTCTTTGCGACCGCTATATAGATTCCTCGGCGGCATACCAAGGAGCAGGGCGCAACTTGGGAACAGAAAACATCACCCAGCTGAGCCTTTGGGCAACACAAAACCTTCTGCCAGACCTGACCGTTTTTATTGATGTCCCTCTAGACGCAGGGCGCCAACGCACCGATAGTCGCGGTGCGGCTGACCGTTTGGAATCCGAACCCGATGAATTTCACACGCTGGTTCATCAGACCTTTGGAGAACTAGCCAGCTCGGGCGGAGAAAACTACGCCATTGTGGATGGCACAGGAAGCATCGACGAGGTCCACGGGCAGATTCTGCGGGCAGTTCAACGCGTGTTGAAAGAGCGTGTGGCATGAGCGTATGGAATAACCTCGTAGGTCAGCCCGACGTCGTGCAGCAGCTCCAACAAGCTGCCGCCGCCGAGCGCACTACCCACGCGTGGCTTTTGAGCGGTCCTCCCGGTTCAGGTCGCTCCACCGCCGCTCTTGCTTTTGCCGCAGCGCTCCTGTGTGAAGAGCCCAATCCCGAGCATCGTGGATGCGGGCAGTGCAAATCATGCCAAACTGTACTCAGTGGTTCCCATGCTGACCTCACCCATTTCTCCACCGAGAATCTCAGTATCAAGATTGAAGAAGCACGCGAACTGGTAGTCAAAGCTCAGGACCGCCCAGCGGTAGGCAGATGGCGCGTAATGATTGTCGAAGACGCAGACCGCATGCCAGAACGAACGTCCAACGTGTTGCTCAAAGCTATTGAAGAGCCGCCGCCGCATACTATCTGGCTACTCTGCGCCCCCTCACCGGTTGACGTTCTGGTAACCATCCGCTCCCGTTGCCGCCCGGTCAAGCTGCGCGTACCCCATCTTTCTGATGTAGTGCAGTTGCTTGTCTCCGAAGGAATTCCCGAGGATTTAGCGTTCCATTGTGCTTCTTTAGCTCAGGGACATATCGGCATTGCCCGTCGCCTGGCAACTATCCCAGAGGCACGAGCGCGCCGTGAAGCTGTGGTACGTATGCCTATTTCTCTGCGCTCTCTACCGTCAGCCATGAAAGCGGCTGAAGACCTCGTACAGATAGCCGAAGAAGAAGCCAACGCCGATGCCGAAGCTCGCAACGAGGTTGAAAAGAATCAGTTGATGACCGCACTGGGAATCCAAGAAGGCGAAAAAATCAACCCCTCGATGCGTTCTCAGCTACGCCAGCTAGAAGAAGATCAGAAGCGACGTGCCCGTCGTATCAAAACGGATACGCTAGACCGTTTTCTGATTGATATTCAGACCGTATTCCGAGATATTCTCACGCTTCAGCTTGGCACAGGATCCCCACTGATTAACACCCATCTGGCCCAAGACCTTCAGCAGTATGCAGCACAGACCACGGGGGTAAAAACGCTAGAGCGGTTAGATGCGGTGACGCTGACCCGGCGTCGAATTTCAACGAACGCCAGCGCAAAGCTAGTCTTTGAAGCCATGATGGCGGGATTCGTACACGAGCGCTAACCCTGTGACATGTTCAATTGCGGCTTTTTGGGGGTACATTGCGCCCCTGGCGACAAAATAGAAAGTATGCTTGCTGAGATACTGTTTTCTTAGCATCAAGGTAGACCATGACTCACACACCTCAAAGTGCTGAATCCATGCAGGATTCTGCAGTTCAGCACAAATCAGGGTGGCCTTTTGGCCTCTTCTTTCTCCTCGGCGTAGCGGCGCTCGTCGTTTCTTTTGCCGGACTAAAAACCATGGCCTCGGTAATTGGCCCTACGTTCTTGGCTCTGTCACTCGTTATTGCCGTCCGCCCCATTCGCGAATGGCTCGTCAAGAAACGCGTGCCCACATTCCTTGCGGCAATGATTACGTTGCTTGTTCTTATTGGTCTGCTGGTAGCGCTGATTGGATCGCTGACTTACTCAGTCTTCGCTCTCGTTGAAATCTTGCCTCAGTACTCGCAGAAGTTCCAGAGCCTCTACGATGAGAGCCTGGGCTGGATAACCTCCACTTTTGGGGTTTCGCAGAATCAGATTTCTGACCAGTCCATGAGCTTCTTGGAACCCTCTAAGATCATGAACTGGCTAACCACCTTCCTCAACGGCTTGAGCGCAACCGGTTCCGGTTTCTTCCTTCTCGTGATGGTGATGGCCTTCCTCGTGGTCGACTCCGCCATCATTTCAGGTCGCGGAGCATACCTACGCAACCACCGCCCCCATCTGGCATCAGCCTTGGCTGATTTCCAGCACCGCACCAATCGCTACTGGGTTGTGAACACCGTTTTTGGTCTGATTGTTGCTGTCATTAACGTGGTGGCGCTGATGATTCTCGGAGTTCCTCTGGCAATCGTATGGGGCATCTTCTCCTTCGTCACCAACTACATTCCCAACATCGGGTTTGTTCTGGGAATGATTCCCCCGGCGCTGGTTGCGTTGCTGGACGGCGACGTCACCACCATGATTTGGGTTATCGTCCTGTTCTCGGTTATCAACTTCACCATGCAGCAGATTGTTCAGCCAAAGATTACTGGCGACGCCGTTGGTCTTAACACCACCGTCACCTTCCTTTCGCTGATTATCTGGTCCATGATTATTGGTCCGCTCGGCGCGATCCTGGCTGTTCCGCTCACGCTGTTCTTCAAGGCGATTGTGCTGGATTCCGATCCGCGCGCTCACTGGATTAGCGTTTTCTTCACCACCAACTTTGCCAAGGTCAACCCTGCAGAAGAAAAAACCATTTCTTCCAAGGAGTTTGAGCGAGCTAAAAAAGAAGAAAAAATGGCTGAAAAAGAACAGGAAGTAGAAACTTCTAAGTAAGTTATCTTTACTCTCTCGCTTGAAGCGAAAAATACAGGACGGGCGTACCTGCGGTGGGTGCGCCCGTCCTTGTTTTTATCTTGAGCTAACTACACGTAGGTGGCTACGTATGCCTCGCCTAATCCTCTGATGGTTGTAGCAGTGTCGCTACCAGAATGTAACAGCGACTCAGTCGGATACACGGTGAAACTCTGTTGTTCCGACTCAACTGTTAGCTCCCCTGCTACAGAAAGCAAAGTGGAGGTTCCCTCAAACGTGAAATCCACAGCTTGCGAGGCGGGAACTCGAATACGGGTCAGTGAAAGACGCTCATCCCACAAAGAAAATTTGCCTACCACCGCGTCATCAGGGTTTGCACGAACCACCTCAGGGGCGCACTGGTCATCGCGTAAGACCTCAATTAGCTCTTGAGTATCAATATGTTTAGGAGTCAGCCCCGCGCGCAACACATTATCTGAGGGGTTCATAATTTCAATGGCTGTACCTGAAACATAGGCATGAACCTGACCATCTGGAGTAAACGCAGAATCACCCGGTTCTAGATAAAGCAGATTCATCACTACAGCCACCAGCAACCCTCGATCGCCCGGGCACTTTTCCTCAATATGCTCCACGAGTTCGGCAGCGCGCTCCAGAGTGCAAGGACCACCGGTGTGAGTCTTAGCCCAGGTGCGAACACCGTCTAACGTTTCTTCAAGAGCGACCGCGGCGTCGCCCTCGCTGAGGCGAATAATCTTTGCCAAAAGTTCTTTTCCTGAATTTACAGGGAGTAAATCCGCGAGCCAGCTCAGACCAAAAGCCGTGGCAATTTCTTGAATTTCATGGTCTGGGCGAACTCCCGTCAAAATTTTCATGGGAGTTAGAGCAATAACGGTTTCGGGCTTTGAATGGCGGTCTTTGTAATTACGAGAGGAATCATCGAGGGCAATTCCTTCTTGATTCTCGCGGTCAAATCCAGATTCTGCTTGGGCGTCAGTGGGGTGAACCTGAATAGACAGGGGGGCGTCAATGGCAAGAATCTTAAAGAGGAAAGGGAAGTTCTTAACTCCATGGGGCAAAATGCGGTCTGGAGTGTTTTCTACCACTCTGTCAAGACCCATTTTGTGCCCATCAATATCGATTTCTGAAGGAGCGGAAGGGTGAGCACCCACCCAAACCTCAGCTTCTGGCTGGTCACTGGGTCCAGACAGTCCACGCATATGAGCCAGGGTTTCATGTGATCCCCAGGCATAGTGTTGCGTTTTATTAACCAACCGAAATAGTTCGCCCATGCTCTTATCCAACCATATTCGTCAAAAGGTACCCCCTATTTAGGGGACTACCTGCGGTGTTCCTCACCATATAAAAGTAATATCTCTGAGTACACATCGCAAAAAAGCCCTCGCCACGTAGAATAAACCTGTGAATACTATTGATTTAACCGCATCTTTTAAGGCGTACGACGTTCGTGGCATCGTCGGTGAAACCATCACCGAGGATACCGTTCGTGCAACCGCAGCAGCATTCGTTGATGTTCTGGAACTCGCAGGTCAGAACATTCTGGTGGGTAGCGATATGCGCCCATCCGGCTCGGATTTCGTTAATGCTTTCGCCGAAGGAGCTACCGCTCGTGGCGCAAACATCATCAAAATAGGCCTCATCTCAACCGATGAGCTTTACTTTGCCTGCGGCGTGGAGAATGCAGCGGGCGTAACTTTCACCGCCTCGCACAACCCCGCCGAATACAACGGCATGAAGATGGCTAAGGCTGGCGCCGTCCCGATTTCTTCGGAAACCGGTCTGTTCGACGTCCGCGACTTGGCACAGCAATACCTGAACGCCGGAGAAATCCCCCAGTCCGAAACCCAGGGAACTGTTTCAGAAAAAGACATTCTCAAAGATTACGCAGAGTACCTACGCAACCTCGTTGATCTTTCCAACATCCGCTCTCTGAAGGTTGTTGTTGACGCCGGTAACGGCATGGGCGGCATGACCACCCCCGCAGTCCTAGGCGATTCAATTCTTCCCGGTCTACCTTTGGATATCGTTCCTCTGTACTTCGAGTTGGACGGTTCCTTCCCTAATCACCCCGCTAACCCTCTAGAGCCTGCTAACCTCGTGGATTTGCAGAAAGCTGTTGTGGAGCATGGTGCAGATATCGGTCTAGCTTTCGACGGCGACGCCGATCGTTGCTTCGTCATCGACGAAAAGGGTCAGCCCGTTTCACCTTCTGCTATCACCGCTATCGTGGCAGAACGCGAAATCAAGCGTGCCCAGTCAGAAGGCGAAGCTGAGCCCGTTGTTATTTACAACCTCATCACCTCTAAGGCTGTTCCTGAACTCGTGGAGAAGCTCGGTGGCCGTTCGGTAAAGACCCGCGTGGGTCACTCCTTCATCAAGGCTGTCATGGCTTCTGAAGGCGGCATCTTCGGTGGCGAGCATTCAGCTCACTACTACTTCAAGGACTTCTTCAACGCGGATACCGGCATGCTGGCCGCAATGCACGTGCTAGCAGTTCTAGGTAACTCCGAAAAACAGCTTTCCGAAATCGGTGCTGAGTACCAGCCCTACTTCTCCCCCGGTGAGATTAACTCTGAAGTGGAAGATAAGGACGCAGCTATTGCACGGGTTCGCGAAGCTCTCGGCGATTCTGTTGAGGTTTCCGAGATGGATGGCACTACCTTTGAGCACAAGACTGAGGGCTGGTGGGTAAACCTTCGCCCCTCCAACACCGAACCCTTCTTGCGGATGAACCTTGAAGCCCCTGATCAGGCAACCATGGAACGTGTACGCGATGAGATTCTTGCTCTGGTTCGTGCCTAATCATTTTCGTGTTTAGTCGCTAGGACGTAAGCACTTCGAGGGCGCTCTCTGTTGCTGACAGGGAGTGCCCTTTAGCGTATGCGGAAGTAGGCTTCTAATTCAGCAGCAGATTGATGAGCGCTACAGTACCGATTACCAAGATGACTGCCAGCCGTTTTTTGCTCCGGGGCAATGCCGGTTCAGGGGCGGTGCCAAGAATTTCTTGAGCGTTAGTATCATGTGAGCGAGCGGCAGCTACTCGTTGCTGAATTTTGGGCCCCACAACCACCATGATGAGGCCTAAACCAACGAGCACTGGAACGACGAAGGCGAAGGCTTATTCGGACAGAATCAACAACAGAGAAGTACCGGTAATACCGCCCAGAATAGAGCTGGATAGGAGCATTTTGATAAGACCCGAATTCTGCCGAATTTCCCTGCGGTAACCGTATGCACCGGAGATATTTCCCGCAACCAAACCCACCGAGCTTGAAATGTTAGCGGTGAGCGGCGGATACCCCAGTAGGAGCAGAAGGGGGAATGAAATAAGGGTTCCAGAGCCAACGATGGCGTTAATAAAACCAGCGCTCAACCCAGCACCCAAAATGATGAAAAAACTAAGCACCAACGTTGAATCAGGAAGCATAATTTGATGCTAGCGCAGAGCCGGCAACTGTGGGGCTACTTGGCAATTTTCAGCATTTTAGGAATGTAATAAACGATGGGCGCAAGGATGAAAAGCACTAACAACGCCATCCACGGACCTGATATTTCTGGATGCGATGTTGAATAGGTGACAAAAACGAGCATGAGCCCTACTCCGATAGAGGTCCACAGCAGCATATTGCGGGAGCAAGTATAGAGAGCTTGCCATCCTTCAGCGGTTGAAGGAGTTTTCGGCACATTATGAATTCGAGGGAATCGCGCTATCACCAGACAGAAAAGAGTCACCATGCACAGCATGATAGGTGCGAGAAGGAATTGATTTTTATCGCCCCAGTCGTCAGGTTCTCCGTTGGGGCCGAAATGAACCGGAACTATTTGAGGCAACCCAACATAAGTCACCACAGCGTAAATAACTCCAGCTACCAGAACAAATGCCGAAATACCCTCCAGAATCCGAGAAGATTTCGCCGGGGAAGCAGGAACGGGGCGTTCGGTTCTGCCTGGGAGTTGTGGGGAATTCTCCATTGAAGTTCACCTATCGTCGCAGTGGTTTTTTAACTATATAAACTAGGGGGGTAAGCAACCATTTTCTGACGTGGTGTTTTACTATCAACTCATTTTTCACGAACGTATTTCAGGACGAGGTATATCTATGGGTTTACTGTGGTGGACAGTAGTGTTACTAGCCGTTCTTTGTTTGGTGGGCATTGCCATCTATCAGGCGCTGAAATTTATCGCCTCCCGAGATGCGCAGAATCTAGATGCACTCCCCCACCGCACCGTCGTCGGCCCGGCAGGTTCCCTCAAGCTCGCCGTTGCAGACACCACTGACTCGTTGAGTAAAGGGCTCTCAGGACATCAAAAACTCAAAAACGTTCACGGTCTTCTTCTAGTTCTCCCACCGAAAGCTACCTCACTGACTCTTTTAGGCGTGCAATTTCCGCTCGACGTCGTATGGCTAGATGCCCAGAACCGAGTGCTCAAGGTCGCCTACGATGTCAAGCCCGGGTTTGGAACTCTCCGCCTACCTTCACCGGCGCGTACCGCCGCCGTCATTGAAGTACCAGCGCTCAGACTCCGTAAGCTGGGCGCCATTGAGCCAGGTACCACTCTTTCCTGGAAATAGGATTTATTTTTTACACCCAAAGTGCCACTCCCCTGATAAGGAAGCGGCACTTTAGAGGTGAAGAATAACCGTTACTTGTTTTCAGCTCGTGCAGTATCGCGAAGCATCCACTGGTCAGGACCAAAAATCTCGTACTGAATCTGGACACCAGGAACACCTGCATCCACCAGAGCCGAGCGGGTGTCCTTCATGAAGCCAAGAGGTCCACAGAGATAAACCGAGGCATCGGAGGGAACATCAAGCTGAGAAACATCCACGCGACCTTCAAAATCGCCCGAACCATCGCCCAAGAAGCTAATGAGTTTGCCGTTAGCCAGCTTGCCTACGAGCTCTTCCATTTCTTCGCGCAACGGCCACGCGTCCTTACTGGAAGAGGAATGAACGACTACAACTTCACGCTGGGAGTTTTGGTCCACCAGTTCGGAGAGGAAAGCAAGCATAGGGGTCACGCCGATACCTGCCGAGAAGAGGTAGAGCGGCCCTGAGCCGTCGTCGCCAAATCCACCCAGGGTGATATCACCGTAGGGGTTTGAGATATCAACGACGTCACCCTCCTGCAGAGCGAAGTGGCGTTTGGTCATCTCACCGTTGGGGTCGAGCTTGATAGCTACGCGGCGCTGGTTTTTTTCAGAGGGTAGCAGCGTGTACTGACGAGGCTGCAGGAGGCCATCTTCTGCCTGAGTGAACAGTGAGATGTACTGACCTGCTTTTGCCTCGGTCATCGCGGTGTCGTCTGCAGGTTCAAAAGTAAGATCTACTACCTGATCCCCAGTTTCCTTGCGGGATACAAGCTTGAAGGGTGCGCGCATGACGTCGTTAGCCTGCTGTGCGTAAAGACCCTTCTCAATCTTGATAAGAGCGTTTGCCATCAACCAGTAAACTTCGCTCCACGCCTCGGCAACTTCAGGGGTGCAGGCGTCGCCCAGATCCGCTGCAATAGCTTCAAACAGGTACTTGTAGACGGTGGGGTACTCATCTTCGAGCAGTCCCAGGGAGGCGTGTTTGTGTGCTACGCGGGAGAGCACTTCATCGGGGTACTTATCGGGATTGTTCAAAATATAAGTAGCAAAAATGACGATTGAGTTAGAGAGCGCCTGGGGCTGAGTGCCTTCGAGCTGCGATGAACGTGAAAACATGCCGTCCATCAGGTCAGGACGAGCGGCGAACATACGCTTGTAGAACTCCGGGGTGATGTGAGGCATCCGCTCGGCAACGACGGGCGCGGTGGCTTCAATGATGGGACGTGACTTTTCTGAAAGCACGATGTCTCTCCTTTGGAACAAAATGTTGATTAACCATTTCCAAAACTAGCATATTCAATGCAAGATAAGGAATAAAAAAGATGAGCTGCTTCATAAACAGCTCATCTTCATCTATGATGCCTGAGTTAACTTCTTCGTCTGGCTCAGCGGCCCCAAGCCCAGCTCAACAAAAACCGGACCCATCTGCCTCTGTGTGGGCAGACTGGAAATCGTGATGGGATCTAGAACCTCAAAGAATGCCTCCCGAGCCCTGGAAAGATAGCCCCGCAAGCGGCAGGAAGAATTCAGCGGACAATCACCATGTTCACTCTCGCACTCCACCATGGGAATATCCCCCTCGGTCTGGCGCAGAATATGACCAACCGTCACATTCTTGCCAGCCTCAGACAAGACGACGCCGCCGGCACGCCCGCGAGTTGCCACAACCCATCCATGATTTGCCAAGAACGCAACGGATTTAGCCACATGGTTATAGGGCGTGCCCACTCCCTGAGCAATAGTCTGGGTAGAAAGCTTCTTATCCTCGGCACCAGCCAAAAGAATCATGATCCGTAATGAAACGTCGGAAAAAGCAGTTAGACGCAATGCCCCTCCTTCATGATTTTTTGGCATAATCTGAAATTTAGTTTACTCCTCTGAGCAAACCACAGCGCGCACTAGTGCGAAATGAGTTCATAACCATATTCACAGTGCATCCGCTTGTGACTAGCGACTATACACACTTACATGTACAAACACCTCGACAAAGTTATGTTCACCGCAAAATATCGTCAAAAGGATGATTTCGAAACTCTTTACTTGTGGGTAACATTGTAAATAGTTTGTGCCCACAAGCATTGCTAAAGCATCTTTTTCAGGGGGAACTTGAAGAATATAATTGGTGCTCGTCAAATGCTGATCGGGTTAGTACTAAAGTCCATGACGATCAATAACACCAGATAAGGATTCACTCATGTCACAGCTTGACACCTCAATCCAGGAACTTCTTTCCATCGAAGGCGCAAACGGCGCAGCACTCGTGGACATCTCTTCGGGCATGGCTCTAGCTTCCGGCGGCAACCCCGGGTTCGATCTCACCGTTGCAGCAGCAGGTAACTCCAACGTTGTCCGCGCAAAGCTCAAGACCATGAACGATCTCGGTCTAGAGGGCAACATCGAAGACATCATGATTACCCTCAACTCCCAGTACCACCTCATTAACGTACTCAACGCTTCTGAGACCGCTGGTCTGTTCGTTTATCTGGTGCTTGATCGTAACACCGCGAACCTAGCGCTCGCTCGCCACAAGCTCAACACCATCGCAAACCGTATCTCCCTCTAAGCCCCACAAGCTAGACGCAGAGAAGCGAAGCCCCACAGAGGCAACTTAGACCCATGGCCGGTGATTTTTAGGGAATCACCGGCCATGGGTTTTTATTTACCTTATGTGAAGGATCCTATTCAGTAGCAAGAGCTCGAGCAAGCACAGCAGTAAGGTGAACTGGCTGGGGCTGGCATGAATCACCGCGTGAGCGCTAGCGAACTTGGTGAGAAGGTTAGTACACCGTTGCTGTGCTTGCTCGAGTTCAGCGTCTTCGAAATAACCTGTTAGATAATAGAATCGCCGATTGCAGCTTCCATCAGCGTGTCTTCGGTAGCGTCTCGGTGCTCTTGGATTGCTACGATTTCGCCGTCCTTCATGACAGCGATACGGTTGCACAGTCCCATAAGCTCTGACATGTCCGAGCCAATCAAAAGAATAGAAACGCCCTCAGCGGTAAGGTCCTTGAGCATCTTGTAGATTTCTACCTTTGCGCTGACGTCGATGCCGCGGGTGGGGTGGTTGAGAATCAAAATGTCGCAGTCCGAGCTGATCCACCGTGCCAGCGCCACTTTCTGCTGGTCACCGCCGGAGAGCTTTCCGACTTCACCCTGAATGTTGGTGGTCTTGATGTGTAGCTTGCGGATTTGCTCTGCTACCTCGCGAAGGGCAGAGACTTCGTGCAAGAAACCTGCACCTTCATCTTTGGTGATTCCCGCAGAATCCATGAGGGTCTTTGCGATGGACCGTTCGTTTGCGAGACCCAGTTCGTCGTCGTTGTCTGAGAGATACCCGATGCCGTAGCTGACGGCGTCCTCGGGGCTGGAAATCGTGACGTCTTCACCGTTGATGCGAAGGGCTCCGAATTCAGCGGTCTCATCTACGCCAACCAGCGCCGAGGCGATTTCGTTAATTCCCGAACGACGCAGACCGGTCAGACCCAGAACTTCGCCGCGAGCGAGAGTGAAATTAACATTCTTCAAGAAACCCTGGGCGCCATTGAGGTTCTCGATAGTGAGACGGGGGGTCTCTTCCACAAAGTCAGAAGGCTGCTGATGCATTGAGACTTCGCGGCGGAACATCTTAAAAGCGATGTCTTCAGCGCTCATGTGACCGGGTACGATTTCATGGGAGATGATGCCATCTTCCAAAATGACCGCGCGATCTGCCAGCGAACGGATTTCATCCAAGCGGTGGGTGATATAGATGACCGAACGTCCCTCAGAGACCAAACGGCGGGTCATCTCATGGAACTGGAAAATCTCATAGTCATTGAAGGTCGCCGCAACTTCATCCATCAATACCAGCTGAGTTTCTTCAGCTACTAAACGCACAACCTCGATGAGAGCCTGTTCTGCACGCACCAAATCGCCCATCAGGGAGGAAGGGCTAATTTCCAAGCCCGCGTCGCTCAGAAGCTCGGCGGCACGCTCGTTCTGCTCCTGCTCGCTCTTCTGCGCATGAAAGGTCGAGCGGAAGATGGTCTGCGCTACCGTCAGCGTAGGATCTACCGAGAATTTCTGGCGAATCGAGCCGACTCCGCAAGCTAGAGCCTCATCGGGGTTCGACGGCGCATACGGCTCCCCTGCCAGCATCATCGTCCCAGAATCCGCGGTGTCCCATCCACCGAGAATCGAAAGCAGCGTGGATTTACCCGCACCATTTTCCCCGAGCAGACCCAATACTTCACCGCGCACCACTGTAAGGTCTACGCCTTTAAGCGCTCGCAGATGTTCGTGTTTTTTAGTCACGCCCTTAACACTGAGCAAGTTATCCACTGCTGATTGTCCCTTCAGATGGAGAGTGATATGTGAAATGACCGCAGAGGTCATTTCAAGCGAACGAAAACTAGTTTCGGTATCAAATATTACTGTTGTTTAAAGCCAAAGATTGATTATAGAGCTTAGATAATCTAAAAAATTGAACCGACGATATATTGAGAGCAATATATCGCCGGTTCAGTACTAATGTGTCCGTCTAATGGTTAGGAATTGCTACGAGCTTCTTCAATACGCTGTGCCAGTGCATCACGCTGTTCGTGAATGCGTTGAGGCAGGTCATCACCGAATTTCTCCAGCCATTCATCGATGCCGATAAGCTCAGCTTCGATCTCATCAACATTGACAGCTAGCGCAGCGTCTAGCTCGTTGTCCTCAATTTTGAGACCGGTCAAGTCAAGGTCCTCACGGGTGGGCACGGTACCCATGAGGGTGTGCTCGCCGCCTGCGGTACCTTCAAGACGATCGAAAATCCATTTCACCACGCGGGAGTTCTCACCGAAGCCAGGCCACGCGAAACCACCCTCGGGGGTACGGCGGAACCAGTTGACGTAGTACACCTTAGGCATGTTCTCTTCGCCGTGCTTCTCGCCCAGGTCAAGCCAGTGGCGGAAGTAGTCAGAAGCGTTGTAGCCGATGAAGGGAAGCATTGCCATGGGGTCGCGGCGAACCACGCCCACAGCACCCTTAGCTGCAGCAGTAGTTTCCGAAGACAGCGTTACGCCGCGGAAAACGCCTTCGCTCCACGACTCAGCTTCAGACACCAAAGGAATAGTGGTCTTACGACGTCCACCGAAGATGATTGCAGACAGAGGCACACCTTCAGGCTCGTAGAACTCTTCTGCGAGCATGTCTACCTGGTTGAGCGGGGTGCAAAAACGTGAGTTAGGGTGTGCCGCAGGACGGCCCGATTCAGGGGTCCAGTCGTTGCCCTGCCAGTCGATAAGGTGGTCGGGTACCTCATCGGTCTTACCTTCCCACCACACCGAATTGTCATCAGTCAAAGCAACGTTGGTGAAGATATTGTTGCCTTTGGCGATTGCGCCCATAGCGTTGGGGTTAGTGGACCAGCCGGTACCCGGAGCTACACCGAACATACCTGCTTCGGGGTTGACGACGCGAGGGGTGCCGTTTTCATCGAAGTTGATCCAGGAAATGTCATCGCCCACCATCTCGGTCTTCCATCCCTCAAGAGTGGGATCCATGAGTGCGAAGTTGGTCTTACCGCAGGCAGAGGGGAAAGCGGCGGAGATGAATTTAGTTTTGTTCTCAGGGTTAGTGACCTTGAGGATAAGCATGTGCTCTGCCATCCAACCTTGGTCGTGTCCCATCGCCGATGCAATACGCAGGGCGTAGCACTTCTTGCCCAGCAGTGCGTTTCCGCCGTAACCCGAACCAAAGGACCAGATTGCACGCTCCTCGGGGAAGTGAACAATGTACTTCTCGGGGTTGCAGGGCCAGGGCACATCCTGCTGCCCTTCTTCTAAGGGAGCGCCGATAGAGTGCAGAGCCTTGACGTAGAAAGCGTTGGTATCAGACATCTTCTTCAAGACATCAGAACCGATAGTTGCCATGATGCGCATGGAGCATACTACATATGCAGAGTCAGTGATTTCTACGCCGAAACGAGGAGTAGAGGCATCGAGAGAGCCCATGACGAAAGGAATCACGTACATGGTACGACCGTGCATGCAACCGCGGTACAGATCCTTCATCAGCGACTTCATCTCGGCAGGATCGCGCCAGTTATTAGTGGGGCCAGCTGCCTCTTCGGTCTCAGAGCAGATGAAAGTGCGCTCTTCAACACGGGCGACGTCATCGGGGTCAGAAAAAGCGACGTAAGAGTTTGGGAACTCATGATCAGAAAGACGGCGGAAAGTACCAGCTTCCACGAGTTCACCGGCTAGGCGGTCATATTCTTCTTCCGTGCCATCAACCCACACGATGGATTCAGGTTCGGTAAGTTCAGCGACTTCTCGCACCCAATCCACCAGCTCAGTGTATTGAGTTGGTGCCTGAGCAAGCTGGTCTTGAACCTGCTGGTTCAGGCCGGAAGAAACAGTACCGTTTGAAAGGTCAGCCATCTGACGATTCCCCTTAAAGTTTTACGCACCGCGACACCGCGTTGTGCCGAAGATTTGAATCTTCAAAAACTTTGCCTCTCGTTCTTTAAGAAGCAAATGCGTCATCTCTACTGAGAATGAAGGACAACGCAACGTTTTGAAGACCATCACCTCTTTGTGATTAGAACACCAAAGTAACAGTAAAGAGTGGGTTTAAACCATCAATTACGCACAAATGTCAGAATATAGCTCAACCTCTTGCGTTTTTTCGATAAATAGTTGATGAACTTCCGCTAGTTTTCGGGGTTTCTTCTTCCAGCGAGCAACATGTAACGAGTGTCACCCCTTTTCGATTTGGCAAGGTTCTCTAGCGCGTGTAGAGTATTACCTGTTGCTGAAACGGGGTAGCCCGGAAAACAGAACATGCGCCTGTAGCTCAACGGATAGAGCATCTGACTACGGATCAGAAGGTTGGGGGTTCGAATCCCTTCGGGCGCACTAAATAGCCCGCTTCTTCGGAAGCGGGTTTTTTGTTTTTCCACGCCATTTCTAGGTGCGGAGTGAGTGAGGGATTGCCCACGAGAGCAAGATTTATGCTCTCCATACTGGGCATAATAGGGTAAAACTTCACCACGCTCTAGAATAATAATGAGCGAAAAATTACAAGGAGTACATTCTCATGAGCATCAACATCAATGTAGTTAACGAGAGCGGCGAGACTCGCGGAGCAACCTGGGAAGAAGATCAGACGCTCCTTGACGCCCTGTTAGCAAACCAGTTCCCCGTTCTAGCTACCTGCGGAGGCAACGCCTCCTGCGCTACCTGCCACGCGTACATCGATCCTGAACATTTCGAAGCATCAGGAGAACGCACCGAAGCTGAAGAAGATTTGCTAGATATGGTCGACGACGTCGCCAACGAATACTCCCGCCTTTCGTGCCAGACCGAATACGCCGAAGGTCTTGATGGCGCAACGGTGACCCTCAAACCTGGGATGTAATATGAGCCCCCTCAAATCCCCTCGGCATTCTCTCCTCCTCGTAGCGAGCATCAGCATTTTAGCGCTCTCCGCTTGTGGCGGTGGGGAAAGTACGCCTGAAACCCCGACCGAGGCACCCACTGCCGCAGTATCAGCTTCATCTACCGCATCTGCTACTGCATCGGGATCGCCCAAACCCAGCGCAACGCGCACCTCACCCGCTGCGACCCCCAGTCCGGTAGCAACTCCGACCGTTCATGAGCCAACCGTCACCGAACCTACGGTCACAGAGGAAACGGCGCCTCCTCGGGGTAGCGTCACCACGGTGACCCAAGAGCCACAAACCCCGGCTCCAGCGCCGGCTACCGAATCCAGCGCCGCGGCTACACCTAACGAAACAGCGAATGCAGATGCTCAGCAGAGCGCAGCATGCGACTACGAGCACATCCGTATTGCCGCAGAGGTAGCCCCCGGCGGCGGGGCTGCAGGCTCTCGATATATGAACCTCACCTTCACCAACTCCGGTTCTACGCCGTGCTCGTTGAGCGGTTACCCCAGTGTCAATTACGTGGACGCGCAGGGCAACCAGATAGGCGCAGCCGCTAAACAGGCCGCAGAGTGGACCAGCTCGGGAGCTGTGATTGGCTCGGGCGAATCTGCGAGCGCAACGCTACGTGAAACTCGTGCGGGGCTTTACGACGCGGCATCCTGCCAGCCCACTCAGGCAGCCGGTTACCGCGTGAGTATTCCAGGTACGTCGTCTTCGCTGGTGCTGAACTTCCCCGCTGAGGCATGCTCCTCCACCGAAACGGGACAGCTCTCCGTAGGCCAGATTGGTGCCCAGGCAAAGTAAGCCCGACACC
>NZ_JBHUCN010000003.1:0-56206 GCF_042677725.1 Rothia amarae | reverse complement strand
CCTTATTTTTTATTCACCAGTGATTAGAGAATCTCTGCTGCTTCATCAAAGGAGAAGCGGGGGTTACGGTCATATTCTGGGAGGACGCCGTACCCCAGATTAACCGCCAAAAAAGCCTTGCGCTCGCCATCGGGGAAGAACTCCTGGGTGATACCCTCAAAATCAGCACCAGTCATAGGACCTGCAGCCAAACCTAGCGCACGCGTAGCGATGATGAAGTAACCTGCAGCAATAGATGAGGACAACAAACCGGACGAGTGGCGAACACCCTCATTGTCACGGAACATTTCTCGCATACCAGCAGCGCGAGGATTGAACTCGGGGAATCTTTCGGACCAGTTGGTGTCAAAGCTCAGCACAGCAGTCACCGGTGCTTTTTCGGTCTTTTCCCGGTTGGTTTCCACCAGGTGAGGGATGAGACGGGCGCGTGACCCGGTAAAGCATATGTAAGTTGACTTGGTTTGTCACTCCCACCTGGCATAATGAACAAATGACCTCTGCCGGCACTTTTCATAACTCGCTTCAGTATTTCTCTGCACCCACCCGCGAGTGGTTTACCGGGGCGTTCACCGCCCCTACCGCCGCGCAGGACGGCGCATGGCACGCGATTTCCGCTGGCAAACACGCGCTCGTAGTTGCACCTACCGGCTCGGGTAAAACTCTGGCGGCTTTTCTCTGGGCACTTGACCGGCTTCATATTCAAGAAAGTGCCCCGAACCAAAAAACCGGTACCAAGGTTCTCTACATTTCTCCGCTCAAAGCCTTGGGGGTGGATGTCGAACGCAACCTGCGCTCCCCTCTGATTGGCATCGCTCAAACCGCAAAGCGGATGGGCGCCGATGTACCGAATGTGACCGTTGGGGTGCGTTCGGGCGATACACCGCCTAAGGAGCGCCGTCAGCTCATCTCCAATCCCCCAGATATTCTCATCACCACCCCCGAATCTCTCTACCTGATGCTAACCTCGAAAGCGCGCTCTACGCTGGCGGCGGTTCATACGGTGATTATTGATGAGGTTCATGCTGTTGCCGGAACCAAAAGAGGAGCACACCTGGCGGTTTCGCTAGAGCGCCTGGATCAGATACTCGACCAGCCCGTGCAACGCATCGGTCTTTCCGCAACGGTAGAGCCGGTCGAAACCGTCGCGCGCTTTCTCGGCGGCGTCGCCCCGGTTGATATTGTGCAACCGCCCTCGGAGAAAAAATGGGAACTAACCATTTCTGTTCCTGTGCCCGACATGACCAAGCTGGGCGGCCCCAACACCTATGGCGAGGGCGAACAGTCAGACCCTAGCCGGGAGGAAAACAGCGAGCCAGTAGCTGGGGTGGGTTCAGCGGTGGGCGGCGCCTACGTCGACAAGCTGGCAGATCGCGCCCGGGTGCGCGTCAATGCATTTGAAACCGGCACCGAATTCCACGACGACGGCATGGTCAACAGCGATTCGCTACTGGAACGGGACGGTACCGCCCCGGACCAGCACTCCATACCTGCTGTAGACATCGATCATCTGACGCGCGGGCTTACTCTTGCCGACGCTATCGGGATTTTTCCGCAGGAAAACGCCCCTGCCCCACAGATAGAAATCACCCGCGCTGAGATTGAAGAATTCGACCCGGCAGAGCTCTCCCCCGCTGAGATAGCGCAAGAAGCAACGCCGGATACCAGTGGCTACCAGGCGTCTATCTGGCCGCACGTTGAAGAGAGAATTGTTGATTTGGTGGAGAAGTACCGCTCCACCATTGTGTTTGCCAACTCACGCGGTTTGGCGGAGAAACTGACCGCGCGTCTCAACGAAATTCACGCTGACCGTGAGGAAGCACGAGCGGCTATGGAGGGTTCCTCCGAAGATTCGGAGAAAGCCTCTGCATCCCCGCGAGTGACGTCCCCGCCGCAGAATATTTCCGAAGCTCTCAGCCAGGCGCTGGCGGCAAACGGTGGCGCTCGAATCGAACGTGAAGACGCCAAAATCAAGCGCCCACCAGCACAAATCATGGCGCAATCCGCCACTGCCCACAGCGCCCCGCCGCTCCTCGCGCGAGCGCACCACGGATCGGTCTCTAAAGACCAGCGTTCGGTAATTGAAGAAGCGCTCAAATCAGGTGAACTTCGCTGTGTGGTTGCCACCAGCTCCCTTGAGTTGGGCATCGATATGGGTGCGGTAGATCTGGTAATTCAGGTGGAATCCCCCGGCTCAGTCGCCTCTGGTTTGCAAAGAGTAGGACGCGCGGGCCACCAGGTAGGAGAAATTTCCAGAGGATACCTCTATCCCAAGCACCGCGGTGATTTGCTCAATGCAACGGTGACCGTTCAACGAATGCTCGCGGGCAATATTGAGCCGCTCTCTATTCCGCAAAATCCGCTGGATATTCTTGCCCAGCAAACCGTGGCTGCCTGTGCGCTTGGACCTATCGATGTGGAGTCCTGGTTTGAGGCGCTTCGCCATACCGCCCCCTTCGCCACCCTGCCGCGCAGTGCTTTTGAGGCAACCTTAGATTTGCTCTCGGGTAAGTACCCCTCCGATGAATTTGCTGAGTTGCGCCCGCGCGTCATTTGGGATCGCGATGCTGGCACGCTCGAAGGCCGTCCCGGTGCGCAGCGGGTGGCGGTAACCTCCGGCGGTACGATACCTGACCGCGGGCTGTTTCCCGTTTACATTGTGGGTTCAGAAGACTCCAAAGCCCCTAAACGCGTGGGTGAACTCGATGAAGAGATGGTGTACGAGTCCCGGGCGGGCGACGTCATCGCTCTGGGTGCTACCTCCTGGCGTATTGAAGATATTAGCCACGACCGCGTGAGCGTTACCCCCGCCCCTGGTGTGCCCGGCAAGCTACCTTTCTGGCATGGGGAGGGGCCGGGACGTCCGGTCGAACTCGGCCGCGCGCTGGGCCAGTTCACCCGTGAGCTCGCCGCAGAGATTCAGAGTGAGCCTGCTGCCGCTCGTCAGCGTGTAGAAGCTATCGGTCTTGACACGTGGGCTGCCGATAACGTGCAGGCCTACGTTCGCGAACAATCCGAAGCAACCGGGGCGGTGCCTTCTGACCAGCAGTTCATCGTAGAAAGATTCCGCGATGAAATTGGGGACTGGCGAGTCGTTCTACACTCCCCCTACGGCATGCCCGTGCACGCACCCTGGGCGCTGGCCGTCGGTCAACGAGCCGAAGATATGTTCGGCGTCAATGCCTCAGCAATGGCGGCTGACGACGGCATCGTGCTCCGCATTCCTTCCATCGAGGCGGAACCACCCGGGGCATCCCTGTTCTTCTTCGACACCGATGAACTCGAAAACATCGTCACCGAACGAGTAGGTTCCTCCGCCCTGTTCGCCAGCCGGTTCCGCGAAAATGCAGCGCGCGCCTTGCTTCTGCCCCGCCGCGACCCAGGGCGGCGAACCCCGCTCTGGCAGCAACGCCAGCGATCTGCCCAACTTCTGGACGTCGCCCGCAAATTCTCCAACTTTCCCATCATTTTAGAAACCGTGCGCGAGTGCTTGCAGGATGTCTATGATCTGCCTGCCCTAATGGACATCCACCGCAAAATAGACTCCCGCGCCATCCGCGTGAGCGAGATTGAAACAGAATCCCCCTCGCCTTTTGCGCGCACGTTACTCTTTGGGTACGTTGCACAGTTCCTCTACGAGGGCGATTCGCCCCTTGCAGAACGACGCGCGGCAGCGCTCACCCTTGACTCGGCGCTACTTTCCGAATTATTAGGGCGCGATGAACTGCGAGAATTGCTCGACGCCAACGTCATTCGCCAAACCGAAGCCCGCCTGCAGCACAGCGTGGCAGGCTACCGCTACCAAGGAGTTGAAGGCGCCGCTGACCTGCTACGTTTGCTCGGCCCGCTCAACGCCCATCAGTTAGCAGCCCGGCTGAGGGTCAACCGCTCTAGCGAGGAAACTGAAGAAGAACCCCTCACCTCAGAGCAGGCTGAAGCGTTTGCCCGCGAACTAGTTTCAGCCAACCGCGCTCTTGCCTTCACCCTTCATGGCACCGAACATTTTGCCGCCATTGAGGACGCCGCCCGCCTGCGCGACGGTCTAGGTGTGCCCCTCCCCATGGGGGTCCCTCTCGCTTTCCTCGAACCGGTCCCCCACCCCCTACACGATTTGGTGGGTCGCTACGCCCGCACCCACGCCCCCTTTACCACCGCCCAAGCCGCGGCGGCGCTGGGGCTGGGTACCGCCGTCGTCGAAACCACCCTGCGCGCCATGGCAACAGAACGCAGAGTCATTTCCGGCGAATTCTTGCCCGAAGAAATCCGCGCAGAACTAGCCCTTGCCCGCACCGGAACGGTCGAAGCAGCGGGCACCGAATGGGTCGACGCCGGTGTTCTACGCACCCTCCGATCCCGCTCGTTGGCAGCCCTACGCGCCGACGTCGAACCGGTTGCCCAACACATCTATGGGCGTTTTTTGCCCCCTTGGCAGCACGTACAGTCGTGGGAAATCACCGAAGAAACCTTTACACCCGGCACTTTTGGTACCCCGGTAGGAGGCAAAAAAGTCTCGGCAAAAGCCTGTGAAGACTCCATGCTCAGCGGATACGACGGGCTACTCACCGCGATCGACCAGCTGGCCGGAGTACGCATACCGGCATCCGCCCTGGAGCCCCTGGTTCTGCGCTCGCGGGTGAAAGACTACTCGTCCTCACTATTGGACCGCGCCTTATCCAGTGGTGATGTGCTGTGGGCAGGCGACGGCGAACTCGCAGGCGATGGCTGGATTACCCTCCACCTCACCGAAGCCGCTTCACTGACCCTCCCCTCCGATGGCGAACGCCAGGATAGGCTCTCCGAACTTTCCCCGCTAGATCGAGCGGTGTATGAGGTGCTCGGCGGTGGCGGTCTATTCTTCCAGCAGGTTCGCGAGGCGCTTTCCCGCTACACCGCAGAAGCTTTGCAGGCAGTAGAACCGAGTGCGAACCCCACCGAGTCAGGCGCAGGACACCCTGAGAATATGCCCTTTACGAGCTCCGAGGTCTCTGCGTCCCTCTGGAACCTCGCCTGGGCAGGACTGGTTACCAACGACACCTTCGCACCGGTACGCGCGCATCTCGCCGGCGGGCACTCGGCGCACAAACTTAAAAAGCCAGCACCAGCGCCGCGTGCTGCAGTACGCCGCGGTGCCGCGCGTCTTTCCGGCTCCCGCTTTGGTACCAACACCGGAATGAGCAGAAGGGGGCGGATGGGGTTGCTTTCTACCCCCGCCGATATGGTGTCTCCTACGGATTCAGGGCGATGGTCCCGGGTATGGACCGAAGAGCTGGACCCCACGATTGCCGCCCATGCCCGCGCCGAATTACTCCTGGACCGTTACGGCGTGCTAACGCGCGGCGCCGTGGCAGCAGAGGACACCCCCGGCGGATTCTCAGCGGTATATCGCGTGCTCTCTCTAGCAGAAGAAAAAGGAGTGGCGAGGCGAGGTTACTTTGTGGAAGAGCTGGGGGCAGCACAGTTCTCGACGGCGAACACGGTAGACCGCTTGCGCGCCTATGATCGGGAGGTAGAGAATCAGGGCGGCTCCACTCAAACAACACGAACGGTCGTTCTACTTGCGGCGACCGATCCCGCCAATCCCTACGGTTCAACGCTTCCCTGGCCTGCGCCGTCGTTACTGGGTCAAACCGAGCAAGAATTTACCAAACATAAACCGGGCAGAAAAGCCGGTGCGGTGGTGGTCTTGATTGACGGGCGGTTAGGAATCTACCTCGAACGAGGCGGACGAACCGTTCTACTCTTTAGCTCCGATGTGACCGACGTACGAGCGGCAGCCCCCTTGCTTGGTGAGCTGGTGCGACGCGGAGCAGCAGAGAAAATCATGATCGAAAAAGTCAACGGACTGGGAATCTTAGAAAACCTGGCACCTTTAGTTTCCACCCAAGAACAGGCTGTTGAGCCCCCGATGCACCCCATAACAGCACTGCGTCGAGGTCTAGAAGAAGCCGGGTTCTACGCTACCCCCAAGGGTTTGCGTATGCGACGGGAAATATAAAAGTGGCTCCTGCCGGTGCAGGAGCCACTTCATGGGGGATTTACGCTCTACAAATTGGGGGAATACTGTATAGACATAATGGATAACACAACGATGTTACCAGCCGGTAACTGATAAGCCAACCTATCTTCTGTCACATTATTTATAGAATGAAGCTTACTCAAAAGCTGCTCTAGGAGAACCCATGCCTGAAGGCGATACCGTATGGCGCCAAGCGCGTAACTTACACCGCGCTCTTACAGGCAGAACGGTGCACCACACCAGCTTCAGATTTCCCGATTCCGCCGAAATAGATTTAGCGGGAGAAACCATTCACGGCGCTTTTGCCCGGGGCAAGCACCTCTTCATCCGCATCGGCTCAATGAGCGTTCACTCCCATCTCAAGATGGAAGGTATCTGGCATGTCTACGGCACCGACGGCACCGGCAAACCCGCACGGTGGAAAAGACGGACGACGGAGGCACGCGCCGTCATCAAAGCGAACGCGCGGCTAGATTCTTCAGGAGTAGTAAGAGATGGCTCCTCACCGGTAGAGGCAGTCGGCTTTAACCTAGGAATGCTCGATGTGGTGCCCACCGAGCACGAAGAACGATTTGTTTCCCACCTGGGTCCGGATATTCTTGGCGCCGACTGGAATCTTGCACAGGCGGTAGAAAACATTCGCAAACGCCCCGAACGTATGATCGGCCCAGCCCTCCTCGACCAGAAAAACCTCGCTGGAATCGGAACTATCTACCGCGCTGAAACGCTCTTTCTTGCTGGCGTAGACCCCCGCAGCACCGCCGCCGCCGTGCCGGATTTGCCGCGCGTCGTCGAAATCGCTTCTCTCCTCCTCAACGCAAACCGCGCACGCCCCCTCCGGGTGACGCGCACCGTTGCTGAACCCCTATGGGTCTACGGTCGCAGGCGGCAAAACTGCTACCGTTGCACCTCACCGATTGTGCGCGAAGAACTGAGCGACCAAGGCACCGACGGCGAACGCTTCGGAATCACACCGCACCGGCTGGCCCAAGAGAACGATATTGCGCGCCTCTCCTACCGCTGCCCCACCTGCCAAGTACTCTTTAGGGAGTAGTTGGGCACGCTACCATAGCCCTATGGCCCGCCGTAGAAAAACACCCATCAGCAAACCCCTGCCCCAGGTAGAGGGGATAGATCCCGTGCATCTCATCATGCCGGAGCAGTACCCCAGCGAATACGCGGCCACCGATAAAACCTCGCCCACTCTGGCGGACTACCTCACCGCCAGGTTCTTCCCCCAAGACCCCCACTACGTACCTGCTCGCTTAGAACGCGGGGAAATCGTCGATGACTCCGGGACCCCCTATGCGCCACACTCCCCGTTTATCGGAGGAAGCTCAGTGTGGTACCACCGCGAACTATCTCCAGAACCAGATGTACCCTCTGACCTGCCCGTCCTCTTCGAAGACGAATGGATTTTGGCAGTTGATAAACCACATTTTCTTGCCACCACGCCCCGGGGTATGTTCGTCAAAAATACCGCCTTGGCAAATCTTCGGGTAGCACACGATCTGCCCGAGCTCTCCCCTGTGCACCGTCTTGACCGCGCAACGGCAGGAGTGCTTGTCTTCGCTAAAGTGCCCCCAGCCCGGGCGCCGCTCCAGATGCTGTTCGAACGCCGCAAGGTACGCAAAACCTACGAAGCGGTAACCCTGCCGATAGCGAACCTGAGCGAAGGAGACCAGCTGACGGTACGCTCGCGCATCGACAAAGAACACGGCCACATTCAAGTAGAACAAACTAACGTGCAGATTCTACCCGGTGAGCACCCGCCCCTAGCCCCTGAAACCCACGCGCAAAAACGGAAGCGCAGACAGTCCGGCCAAGCTTTCGACGGACTCAATGCAGAATCCCGCATCACGTGCCTGAGCATCTACGACCTCGATTCGGCGACCGTAGACATCACCGGACTAAACAACAGCGCCCGCCGATTAACCCACCTTCAACTCGAACCGCACAGTGGAAAAACCCACCAATTACGGGCACATCTGCTGGCAGCAGGTTCCCCTATTTTAGGCGACACCATCTACCCAGAATTACAGGAGCACGGCAACGATAATCCCGCTCTTCCCCTGCAACTTCTAGCGCGAACACTGGAATTTATCCACCCTTTAACCGGCGAAGACGTGATGTTGCGTAGCCAACGCACCCTCGCCCTCGCCCCGCCCCCAGGACCCGGCGTGCGATAGGCTAGAAACGAGTCCACACCAACATCAGAGGATAAAAATTGAGCACCGAACCTACTCGCCGCTCCCTGCACCAAGCGCCTACCGCCGCAGAAATTTCTCAGCTCCACCAAGAACATGCACGGAAAGTCAGCGACCGAGCTGAAACCGCCGGGCGGTCCATCCTCAGAATGTTCGGCAAAAAAGCTTTTGGTGTACCCGGAACCCTGCTCGGCGCAGTACAGATTCCCGAAACCCGCACCAGATTCACCCGGCTGGGTGAATGGCATTTCTGGTGGCAGGCACACCTGCTCGATTGCGCCATCGACGCCTCCCTACGCGCCCATCGCGAAATGGATTCAGCCACCGCAACCACCTGGTTTGAAACCGCCCAGGCAATCCTCCGCGGAATTCATACCCGCAACCTCGGTTCCTGGACCAACTCCTACTTTGACGACATGGCATGGCTGGCACTGGCGTCAGGCAGACTCAACGCCCTTGCCGAGATCCTCAACGGGCGCGGGCTTATTCAGGCACAAGACGCCGGGCGCGACCTATTCGTAGCACTCTCCAAAGGCGCCACCACAGACCTCGGTGGCGGTATGTTCTGGTCTACCCAAAAAGACTTCAAAAATACACCCGCCACAGCACCCGCAGCCCTTGCCTTCGCCCGCGGCGCGCAGGTGGGTCGCGCGTCTGCCCTCCTCAACTGGCTCGACACCAAGCTGTGGGACGCCGAGCGCAAGGTTTACCTCGACGGCATCAAAATTCGCCAAGATTCTGAAGAACTAGAATCGGCCCTCTACTCCTACAACCAGGGCCCGGTTCTCTCAGCCTTGCTGGAAGTTGCAGAAGCAGGCGGAGAACTTAACTTTGAAGTAAATCAGCGGATCTCGGACATCCTCGACGGTATCGAGCAGCACTTCACTGCAACCTTTGAAGTTTCCGCCGTCGAAAGGGTCAAGGTTCTCTCCACACATGGCGATGGCGACGGCGGACTCTTCAGCGGTATCCTCGCTCGGTACCTGGCGCAGGTAGCGCTGAGCGAGCAGGTCGCTGAAGAAGCGCGCTCGCGTGCCGGCGCTTTGGTCGTTCAAAGTGCCGATATTCTCTGGGAAGGGCGACGCGAGTTCGACCCCGATTTGCCCCTCAACGAGTACGGCATAGATGTTCGAGAAGTACGCGGTGAACCCACCGTTCTTTTCAGCACCGATATTGTGCGTCATGCCTCTGAGACTTTGGGTGTAGGTACTCCCGTTCAGCTCTCAAGCCAGCTCCAGGGGTGGATGCTTCTCGAATCCGCCGCGCGAGTACTGGCGGCGAGCGCTTAGTTTTTGGTTTCTCGGTTCTAGCTTCGAACGCGCAGTCGTTCTCTCAGCTCATAAGAAACCTCGTTCAACCCTGTGACTCTCACGCTCTTGCCTAAGGTCGCATATTTGGCGGCAATAGAATCGAGGGCAGATACGCTCGATGCGTCCCATATATGCGAATTGCTCAAGTCAATCTCCACTGCGCTGGGGTCTTCGGCGTAGGAGAATTGGAAATATAGATCGTTCGAGGAGCCAAAAAATAGCGGTCCGTTTACGCGGTAGAGGGCGTAAACGCCGTCCTGCTCCGCCGCGACAACGATCTCCCGGTCTACCGTGACGACGTGCGTAATTCGACGTGCGAAAAGCACCAACGCGCAAAGTACACCTACACCCACGCCCAGCGCTAGGTTGTGGGAAAATACCGTAACCAGAACGGTCATAGCCATGACGGCAAGTTCAGACCGGGGCATCGTGCGAAGGGTAGAGGGTTTGATTGAATGCCAATCAAAAGTACTCCAGGACACCAGAATCATTACCGCTACCAGCGCCGCCATAGGAATCTGCCCCACCAGGTTCCCCATAGCAACCGATAGAACTAGCACGAACACTCCCGCGCTAAAGGTAGAGATTCGAGTGCGAGCATGGCCGGTTTTCACGTTGATCATAGTCTGACCAATCATGGCGCAACCGCCCATTCCGCCAAAGCAAGCGGTCACGATATTGGCAAGGCCCTGCCCCCAGGATTCACGAGTTTTGCTGGAGTGGGTATCGGTGAGGTCATCTACGAGTTTGGCTGTCATCAGCGATTCCACCAACCCGACGAACGCAACGGCGAGCGCGAACGGAAAGATCGTTTTTAGAGTGTCCAGTGTCAGGGGTACACCAAGTGCAGTCAACTGCGGCAACGAATCGGGAAGGGCGCCAAAATCACCGACCGTGGGCACGCGGATACCCGCCAGCATGGTGAAGGCCGTGAGTAAGACGATGGCGACGAGCGGCGCGGGAATCATCGGGTGAATTTTAGGCAGACCAAAAACCAGCAGTAACCCTACGATGACAAGCGGGTAGACCAGCCACGGCACACCGATGAGCTGCGGAAGCTGGGAAGAAAAAATGAGTATGGCTAGTGCGTTCACAAAACCCACCATGACCTGACGGGGGATGAAACGCATCAGCTTAGCCACCCCGATCCCTGCCAGAACAATCTGCAAAATACCGGCAAGAAGCACCGCCGCAATCAGGTAAGGCAGTCCGTGACTTGCCATGAGAGGTGCGATGACGAGCGCCGTCGAACCCGCGGCACCCGATACCATGGCAGGACGCCCGCCGGTGATTGAGATGGTCACCGCCATCGTGAATGAGGCAAAAAGACCGACGCGCGGATCAACTCCCGCCACCACGGCAAAGGCAAGTGCTTCGGGAATCAGCGCCAGCGCCGTGACCAAACCTGCAAGTACTTCCACGGTGAGAAGTTTGGGACTTCTCAGCGTACGTACCACCGATTGACGTTGCTGGGGTGAAAGAGGCGGCGCAGATACCGAGGTGCTCATGAAATCCTTGAAAAGCAGATAGGGGTGAACACTTTTCAGGGTAGCAGTTGGGTTGAATACACCCGAATTGCCCACAAGCACAGCGAAGAACCGTGTGTGGTGGGCAGATGATGTGTTCTCGGCAGAACGGTCTTTACCCGGGCTGGACATTGTAGAATGGGCAGGTGCTCAATACAGAATTTTCTGACCCCACTTTTTCCTTTGAACTTGGCAACAGGCTAGCGGATACCGCCGATATCCCCGCTGCCCGAACCGACGCTAATGGCGGCGAGTTCCGTGGCCGCACCGGCGTCATTCATACCCCGCACGGTGATATCCAGACACCCGCCTTCACCCCCGTTGGCACCAAGGCAACGGTGAAGGCTGTTCTACCCGAGGCCATGAAGGAGTTGGGCTCGCAAGCACTGCTCGCTAACGCCTACCACCTGTACCTGCAGCCTGGCCCCGAGGTTCTCGACGCCGCCGGCGGTTTGGGCAAGTTCATGAACTGGGATGGCCCAACGTTTACCGACTCCGGCGGATTCCAGGTCATGAGCTTGGGTTCAGGATTCAAAAAGGTCATCGACATGGGCACAGTTGCAAACGCTGTGGGTGCCGATGGTCGACCAATTGGTGACGACGACGTCGCGACCGGCAAAGAACGCATGGCGCATGTGGACGACGACGGCGTGTTCTTCAAGTCTCATATCAACGGCGATATGCACCGCTTTACCCCTGAGGTTTCGATGCAGGTGCAGCATCAGATTGGCGCCGACGTCATGTTCGCCTTTGACGAGCTCACCACCCTCTACAACTCCCGCCCCTACCAGGAAGAAGCGTTAGAGCGTACCCGCTTGTGGGCGCTGCGTTGCATAGCTGAGCACCAGCGTCTAACCAAGGAACGCGTAGGCAAACCCTATCAGGCGTTATTCGGCGTCATTCAGGGTGCGCAGTATGAAGATCTTCGCCGTAAAGCATGCCGCGATTTAGGGTCGATGCCCTTTGACGGTTTTGGTTTGGGCGGTGCGCTGGAAAAAGAAAACCTGGGCACGATTGTGCGCTGGTGCAACGAAGAACTCCCCGAGAATAAGCCCCGCCACTTGCTGGGGATTTCAGAACCCGATGATATTTTCGTGGGTATCGAAAACGGTGTTGATACCTTTGACTGTGTCTCGCCCACGCGCGTTGCCCGTAACGCCGCAGTCTATACGCCCGAGGGCCGTGTGAACCTCACTAATGCGCGTTTCAAGACCGATTTCACGCCCATCTTTGAGGGCTGCGACTGCTACACCTGCGCCCACTACACGCGCGCCTACATTCATCACCTGTTCAAAGCGGACGAGCGGCTTTCGGCAACTTTGGCGTCAATTCACAATGAGCGGTTCATCGTGAAGATGGTGGACGACGCCCGCCTAGCGATCGACTCCGGCGACTACTTTGAGTACCGCGACGAGTTCGTGGGCAAGTACTACTCGAAAAAGGTTGCCCAGCTCAAAGCCCAGGAAGAGGCTGCGGCACGCCGAGCGCAGAAAGAAGCTCAACGCATCGCGGCGGCAGAAGCTCGCCGGGCAGCAAATCTCAAAGCTAAAGCTGAGGCGGAGGCACGACGCGCGGCGGTGGCAGAAGCGGCGCTTTTAGCTGAGGCGGAAGAGGAAACTGCTCAGAGCGAAGAGACTGCAGGCTAGGTTTGCCGTGACGATGGGGGACAAACACCCCTCCGGCTAGAATGGACTCTCAAACACAGCGAAAGGTTGCCTCATGGCTGATTTTCCCCTCGATAAGGTGTCGAAAAAAGAACTCCTGACCGTCAAGCACGATTTTCTGGCGGGGACCGATGAGTTGCTTGCCGCGTTTACCGCCGCTGACATCTTCAAACAGTGGTACGCCCCGGCTGGTTGGACTATCCAGGACGAACACTTCATTTTCGAACCCAAAATCGGCGGACGAATCCAGTTGTTGATGAAGCACGAATCCGGCCCGAACGTTTTTGCCCCTGTGTACCTACGATTTGAGTCCATCACCGATACGCTCCTGGAATTTACCGAAGCCATCGCCGGTCCCGACGGTCAACCCACCGAGCAGGAAATCGGCTGGAGGCTACGGATGGTGCCCGGAACAGTCGTCACCGACGACGGTGTAGGGGAGGGAACCACTCTGGTTCTGGAGTTGGGTCCGCTACCGGCGTCGGTTCATGAACAAGCAGCTAGCACTTGGCATGAATCGTTTGCTTCCCTAGAAAAAGTGTTGAAACCTCACAACTAGAGGCTCGCTACAGACGAAAGACCCAGCAATGGCTGAAGTACCTCCCTTCAAGATTGAAGAAGTCCCCGCAGAATTAGTGTTCGAAATCGAACACACTTTCAAGGCATCCGCCGAGCAACTTTTTCGCGCTTTCACCGAAAAAGACTTGCTCGTTCAGTGGTTCGGTCCCGAAGGATGGAGTGTTCCCGCCCAATCCGCTGAGGTTGATCCCCGCGTCGGCGGCGTCTGGAAATTCACCATGGTCAACAACGACGACCCGTCCATGACCAGCCCCTCCAACGCCGTGTTTGCAACCCTGGAGCCCAACAAGCTCATCGAAGGCATCGAAACCATGCCGGCTGCCGACGGCGAGGAGCCCGGCTACCTCTATATGCGCATCGAATTCAAAGAAGAGGGCGATAAGACTCACCTGAAGATTACCCAAGGCCCGCTCCCCACCGAGTATCACGAACCCGGTGCGCAGGGGTGGACGTCGTCCTTCAACAAGTTGCAGGCTCTAGTTTCTGAAATCTAAGAACCCCGCAGACTTGAATCGGATATAGAAAAAGCGGACCGTATGAAATACGGTCCGCTTCCCTCTATCTGCTCCACACTCAAAAGAGCTAGTTGCACCGAGGCCTTAGTGCAGTCCTACCTGCGCCGATAGTCCCGGGCAAATCGGATTACAGGAATCGCCACAGTATCTTTGCCCAGGTGCTCTGGGCTAGGTGAAACGATGGCACCCACCATACCGATAATCGCGCCGAGGATTGTTTCGAACATGCGGGTTGTGAGCAGTTCATAACTGGTGAATGGCGACGCCAAGTGCACCATAAACAGCGCCAGCGATGTAATAAAGATAGCCGCCAGCCCGTAGTTACGCATCACGAAAATCTCTGTGACGAACTGTGCAATCACAATGAGCACGGCAATGTGCCATGCATCGGGGTGCATCGAAATAAAGAACGCGGTGACCAGCACGCCCAAGATAGTGCCGATCATGCGGTGCACACCGCGCAGAATTCTTTTGGACATTGACGGCGCAGCCAGCACAGCAGCCGCAGCAACCATCGCCCAGTAGGCATGGGAAAGTCCCAGCAAGTTACCCGCCAAACCTGCAACCAGGGTGGTAATAAAGTTAGTCAGGGTCTGCGTTGCTACATTTTTATAGTTAAGAGAGGTGCGAATAATAGTGGGCACGCCCCTGCCTTCTCCCCAGAGCTGGCCCAAAATAACACCGAGTAAAAGCGAGAAACCGGCGGAGGCTGCGGTAAGAGACAAGTCGCGCACCGCCATCCCCGAATAGGGAATCGAAGCAATACCCGCCGAAGCAAAGATATAAAACAGCGGCCCCGAAGGTTTAAGGTTGAGTATCATCGCGATGTAGGCGCACACCGCCGCAAAAAACGAGGTAACAGCTACCAGCTGCCACCCTGCCACATGATGAGCAGAGAGAAACAGGCCAACTCCCACACACACCACCATCAGCACACCCGATGAGGTCTGCTGAATGACGCGCGGTAGTAGCGGCTGGTTTCTCCCGTAGAGCGCCGTAAACGCACCGAAAGCGGTGAAGATGGTAAGTTTCGGCTCCCCCATGAGCAGTAAAACCAGTAGCGGAATACCAACGCTGAGTGCAATACGCACGGCAGGCAGAGTGTCTCGGTGCCTTACCTGGGGTGGCAGTTGGAATAGTTCGCGGGCGTACTGGTTTTTTGGCACGTCGTTAGTGTTCTCCTCTTGTCTAGTTGATGAAGGATTCAAGCTCGGTTCGCTGCGCCTTATTCAGGCGGGTCAAGGTACCTGTGGTGGCGTTAAAAAATGCAAGCACTGTAGAGGCGCTGACGCACAAGGTACTGGTGTGGGGGTCAAAAACCCGGTAAGAAATAGTGAAGGAAGCAGCAGTTACCTCAGTGATAGCCACGTCTACTTTTACCTTAAGACCCCGGTAAGGCAAAGGCGAGTGGTATTTTGCGTGATGTTCGGCAATCAGCGCCTGGACGCCGTCGGGAAAGGTCTCGAAGAGGCGGACGCGCGGCCGAGGAGATTCCTCCACAGGCTCGCCCGATGAAGGCGGCATTCCAAAAACCGCCACGCGCGCTTCTTCCAAAATCTGAAACATGGTGACGTTGTTGACGTGCCCATAGGCGTCCATATCGCCCCAGCGGAGCGGAATTTCTACTTCGAATACGTTCTCAGCCATGGTTTCGAGTGTACTCGGGTTATTGAGTACCAGGGGCAAACAAATACGACCACGAAAATGCACTGTTGACCAGTTTTTGCTGGTCAGATGTGCACTTTCGTGGTCGCTTGTGAAGGAAAATTTACTCGGCTACCTGCGAGCTTGCCGCGCGCGCCTCAGCGAAGGCGTCGTCGTCCGGTGTTTGTACCTTGCGAATCACGGCAAAATAAACCATGGTCAGAATCAAGAAATAGACGATTCCTACCGTTGCGGGAGTGCTATTTCCCTGAGCTGCAAAGAGAGCTGCCCAGATAGCGAAAAGGAGCAGGATACCGACGGCGGCAGTACCGCGCCCACCCCACACCCGAAAGGCCGAAGAGTTGCCCTCCACTCGTTTGAACGCCATATATGCCAGCAGAATCAGAACCCACACGGTCAAAGCGGAAACCATGGTCAGGGTCATCATGGTTCCAAAAGCAGAACCGGGTTTGAAGACCGCGAGAACGATCGCCAGAATGACGCCGAGGGTCGAAACCCACATGGCGCGAGCGGGAATACCGTGGGAGGTGACCTGGGCAAGAGAAGAAGGAGCCATCTTGTCTGATGCCAGAGAGTGCATCAAACGAGTTCCCGCGTAGAGGTTTGCGTTAGCGGCTGATAGCGCAGCTACCAGCACCACCAGGTTAGTAATAGTTGCGATAGCGGGAATACCCAGTTCGGAGAAGACCATCACGAAAGGAGAGGTTTCTACTGTACCCTCTAGCTGAGCGGCTTGGCTCCAGGGAATCACAGAAACCACCACGAACATTGCCAGCACGTAGAAAGTAGCCAGGCGCCACATCATTGCCTTAGCGGAGGTTCGCACCGAACGGGCTGGATCTTTCGCTTCTGCTGCAGAAATCGAAATCATCTCGATGCCGCCAAAGGAGAACATCACGACTGCAAGTGAGAGCCACACTGAAGAGAAACCGTGGGGCATGAAGCCGCCGTCGTTGGTCAGGTTCGAAACGCCTGTTGCCGTATGTCCCGGTAGCCCGAAGAACACCATGCACAGACCCACGAGAATAAACGCGGTCAGCGCAATCACCTTAATGGACGAGAGGAAAAATTCCATAGTGCCGAAGTACTTTACGCTCCGCACATTCAGCAGAATAATCACCACGCCAAAAATCACGATGCCCACCCACAGCGGCAGTTGAGGCCACCAGAATTTCAGATAAGAACCTACTGCTACCAGCTCGATGCCGGTAATAATCATGGTGCAGGTCCAGTACGCCCAACGCGTGAGAAAGCCGGCGAAAGGCCCCAAGTACTTAGCAGCGATGGATCCGAAACCGCCGCGCACCGGAGTGTGCACTGCCATTTCGCCCGTCGCGCCACCGATGATGGCGGCAAGAATCGAGCCGATGGCGTAGGACAGGATGACGGCGGGGCCAGCAATTGCGATAGCGCCCCCAGAACCTAGAAAAAGACCGGTGCCTAGAGCGGAGCCGAGCACGATCATCGTCATCTGCCCGTGGGTCAAAGAACGCTGAAGACCGCGGGGCTCATCCTGTGGGGAGTGTGTGAGTTGAGAGGGCATTAAATCCTGCTTCACATTGTTTGAGTTAAACGCGCCAGCGGCGGATTCGAAGCTTTCACTCCGTATCCCGCCGCTGCCTAGCGAAATCTAACTTGAGTCTATCGCAGCTACCTGCGAGAGATTCTGCGGTTATTTCTTCTGAACGGTAGGAATTTGGGCAGTCATGGTCTTGGCTTCTGCAAAAGCATCATCGTTGGTGGCAATCTGCTTATTCACACCGGCAAAATAAATCACGGTAATCAGCAAGAAGAACCCGAGACCCACGGCAACGGAGGCGAGCATATCACCGATGAAGAACATTGCAACAAAGGTGGCAATCACGCCGATGAGACCGACGGTTGCAGTAGCAGCGCCACCCCAGACCGTAAAGGGTGATTTATTCCCTTCGACCTTCTTGAACTTTAGGTAGGAGATAAGGATCATCGCCCATACCACCAGCACACAGACGGTCACCAGTGCCATCATGTAGGTGAAGATTCCTCCTACACCGGAAATTGCCAGCACCACAGCGACGATTGCGCCGAGCGTCGAAAGGGCCAACGCTTGGGCAGGTACTCCGCGGCCATTGGTGCGTGCGAAGACGCGCGGTGCCATACGTTCTGAACCCAGCGAGTGAAGCTGGCGGGTTGCCGCGTAGAGCGCTGCGTTTGCGCCGGATAGTGCGGCTACCAGCACCACAAAGTTAGTGATTCCTGCGATGTATGGAATGTGCATCTGGGAAAAAACCATCACGAACGGTGAGGTTTCAATCTCATCCTTGAGGGTCGAAGCATCTCGCCACGGAATGAGCGCTACCACAACGAACAACGAGAGTACGTAGAAGAAAGCCAGGCGCCACATCATTGCTTTAGCAGCAGAACGCACTGAACGCACAGGGTCTTTTGCTTCTGCAGCAGAGACTGAAATCAGCTCAATTCCTCCGAATGAGAACATCACAATCGCCAAAGCCAACCAGATGGAAGAGAGCCCGTTGGGCATAAAACCGCCATCGGCATGCAGGTTAGTGAGCCCCGGGGGCGGAGTGTTCGGCAGTCCGAAGAACACCAGAATCAAACCGAAGATAATAAATACAACGACGGCGATGACCTTGATGGAAGAGAGGAAAAATTCCAAAGTTCCAAAGGAGTTCACGCTGGCGAAGTTCAATCCAACAATCAAAACTGCAGACGCAACAACCCAAATCCACAGGGGAATTTCTGGCCACCAGTAGGTCATGTACTGACCCACTGCAACGAGTTCAGCGCCGGCGAGGGGAACAGTGGTTGCCCAGTAGGCCCAGCGGGTGAGATACCCGGCGTAGGGGCTAATAAATTTACCGGCGATGGTGCCAAAGCCGCCGCGAACGGGGTAACGCACTGCCATTTCGCCGGCGCACGCGCCGATGATAGCTGCAATGAGCGAACCGATAGCGTAAGAGACGACGACGGCTGGTCCGGCAATGGCGATAGCGCCACCAGAGCCAAGAAACAGACCGGTACCGACGGCAAGCCCGAGGGCGATCATGGTCATCTGACCGTGTGAGAGGGAACGAGCAAGGTTTCCGTTTTGCTCTTCCGGTGCAGGTATGCTCACGGTTTCTTCTTTCTACAGACAAGTTCAAATGCTGTTAACGTATGCTACGCATCACATTTCTTGCCGACTAGAGACAGACGGGTTTTACTAAAGCGCAAGTGCTTATTATGCACTGAATGCCAATCTCCCCGCACTTTCGGGCAATACTACGCGACTTGTCCCGCGCATTTCACCTGAGTCTCACGAAGTAGACCGTTTTAGAGAGATGAACCGGCGAGCTCGCGTGGATAGGTGGGTTCATGGCGTTTAAACCAGCCGATGACAGGCACGGTAATAGGCATGAGGAGGAACTCAACCAGGCACTTATAGATATAACCCACCAGAACATAGTTGAGGTAGTCGCTAAATTGTGTAATTCCAAGAATAGGAGCTGCGATGGTGCAGAAAATAATGGTGTCTGCCAGCTCCCCCACCATGGTTGAGCCCACCAGGCGCCCCACCAAGAATCGTCCGGCAAAGCGCTTCTTCATAGCTACCATCACCCACGAGTTCAGTAACTGACCCACCACGAACCCCAGCAGAGAACCGCCCACGATGAGGGGCACTGGGCCGAGCACTGTCTCTAGCGCCGTCTGATTTTCATAGAAATCGGCTCCGGGGAGCTTAATAACAATCCAGAAAACCAGGCTGGCAAAAATCGCTGCGCCAAAACTGAAGAATATGGTTTTGCGGGAACGTGAAAAGCCGTAGATTTCAGCAATAACGTCGCCTATCACATACGCCACCGGGAAGAGGAAGAAACCACCGTCGGTCAAAATCGGCCCAAAGGCCACAGCTTTGGTCGCGCCGATGTTCGAGAGAATCAAAATGATGGCGGAGGTAGCTAGCAGGAGGTCAAAATACGTTCGCGAAGGACGCGCGTAAGTAGGAGCGGGCGTAGAAACAGGCGCAGAGCTGTTCTGAGAGTCAGACACAGTTCACCTTTCGCAGTAGGTCAACAAGAGAAAGCTCGTCTGCCACCCGAGCCGTTTTAGCATACCTGAGAGAAAGGGCTCGTCAAAGGCGGTGAGAGTCTATGCGGAGTAAATAATGGAGGTCGGTTCGTGCACTCCGGAAAGAAAGTTCTCACCCCTATCGCTTCAGCCCGGCACAGCGTCGGCAAGCGGTCCCTCTTGCCTGCTTCGAAAGAGGCTGGCACTGTTTCATTCATTTACCTCTTATGTGCTCGCGAGCTCGCACTCGGCAAACTCATCTCAGAAAGGCAATTCACGCCAGACCCGGCCAGCTTGCCTCCCGCTGCGCCGGGCTGAAGGCAACAACCCAGCGAGATAGCACCTTTTATTGATTGATCTGCCGCAACGCATCGAAGGGAGCCTTCGACTGCACGCGCTGCTCAATACCTGCGGTCACGAATTCTTTAGCTTTCTTCGCAGCTTCCAGCGGTGCAGCGCCCTTGGCCAGTTCAGCAGCAATAGCCGCAGCGAGAGAACAACCGGCGCCAGCGACTACAGCGCCTTCGCCCACCTTAGGGGTTTCAAGAATTTCGAGGATTTCGCCGTCGTAGAAGACATCAATCGCGTTATCGCCATCGAGACGAATCGAACCCTTAGCAAGAACAGCGGCAACTGACTTTTCGTGAATGAGTTTGGCAGCTTGCACCAGGTCATCCACGTTTTCAATCTTTTCCATGCCGGAGAGGGAAAGGGACTCAAAGTGGTTGGGAGTGATGAAGGTTGCCAGCGGCAGGATGTGCTCTTTGAGAGCATTATCGGTATCCAGCGCAGCGCCGGGCTCCTGGCCCTTACAAATCAGGACGGGATCAAGCACTAGGTTCTTCGGCTTGTCCTCCTTCAGGAACTTCGCCACGGTCTCAATGGTTTCGGGGGTGCCGAGCATACCAATCTTGACGGCGTCGAGGTCGTAGGCGGCGTGGGCAGCTTCGAGCTGATCGTGGATGGTCTGCGCAGGAACCGGCATAAAGCGGTGTCCCCAGTCGTTCTTGGGGTCGAAAGATACGATGCAGGTTAGAGCCAGCGATCCAAAAACACCCAGTGCCTGGAATGTTTTAAGGTCTGCTTGCGCGCCGGCGCCACCGGTAGCTTCGTTGCCTGCAATGGTCAGTACAAAAGGAGGATTAGTCATAGTGTTCATTAAACTCCTCTGGTACTGATTTACTCAATATCCCCGTCATCAAAGCCGCAAACTGAGAACTCACTGACACTTTGTGAGAAACCGTCACCAATTACTGACACCGTGAGATAAAGTGTCATTATGCCTAGAATTTCAGCTGCCTCCAACGCCGCCCAGCGCGAAAACACCAAACGAGCTATTCTCGATTCCTTTGGGCGTTTGCTCTACACGCGCGGATTGCCCGGTCTGACCATGACCGACGTCGCGCGTAACGCTGAAATTGGCCGCACCGCGGTCTACAACTACTTCGCAGATATGGGCGAACTACTAGTCGCCTACGCCATGGATGAGACCGACAAGTTCCTCAAGGATCTCGAAGAAGGGCTAGAAGGAATCACTAACCCCATCGACAAGCTGGCGGTTTACATTCGGCTAGAAATCGAACGTCTTTCGGTTCACCATATGCCGCCGGGACCAGCTATGCGCTCGGTGCTCTCCCCCGAATCGTTTGCGCGCCTCGGTAAGCATGTCAGTGAACTGCAGCGGGTTCTCTCTCAGATTTTGAGTGAATCGATGACGCAGGGGTATATTCCTACCGCCGACATCGCCAGCATGGCAAAGCTCGTACACGGCTCTCTTGCAGCCTCAGCAGATCGCACCGATGAAGCGCCCGACGCCGCCGCGCGTCAGCAACACATCGATTCCACCATTCGCTTTATTCAGATGGGTCTGGGGGCACAATTCGACGCCGACGGCAACCCCTCCCGCCTCGATGGACGCCGCGAACAGTTTTTGAGCGCCGTTTCCTAATCTAAATCCTGGAACGTCAGCTAAATCTCTGCGCCAATGAACTGAGATTAGCTGGCCAAAAGTCCGGGATGAAGTTTATCCAAGTCCAGTACTCTAGCGTACATAATTGCGCGGCGATGCAGGGCTGTGCGAAGAGCGCGGTGAACGCCGTCCTCCAGGTAGAGATTGCCGCCAAACCGCACCACATGTGGAAAAAGATCGCCATAAAAAGTGGAATCTTCATCCAACAGTGTTTCTAAATTCAGATTTTTCTGCGTGGTGATGAGTTGATCTAAACGCACCTGCTCGGGCGCTATCTTGCCCCATGCCTGCAAAGACAGTGCATGGTCGGGGTAGGGGCGGGAATCACCAACAGCCTTGAAAATCATGGGTTTATCTTACTACCCCATCTACTGACCAGGTTTCCCCCGCCCCTCTTCTACGCCGTAAAGCCCTTAGGCAAGTACCCCCACAGGTTTAGGAGAGTATGAGGGGAAGATTTGGGCGATTCGAGCGTCGTCGATACCCAGCCCCTTCTTCATGACTTCAGCTGCTACCGAGCGGTAGTCGGTGCTAATCATGTTGTCCTTATCCTGGCTGTTCTTCAAGCCGGCCCAGGTGCCGCCGGCAATTTTGCCAGTTGCTTTACCTGAGAGGATGAAGGAGAAGTTACCCGCGCCATGGTCGGTGCCCTGTGAAGCATTTTCTACAGTGGTACGGCCGAACTCAGAAACGGTCATGACAACAACCTTTTGCATACGTACTGAGCCCATGTCTTTGTAGAAAGCTCCCAGTGAGTCGCCCAGTTCTTTCGCCAGCACGTTCACACGATCTTTCTGACCGCGGTGGGTATCCCAATCGCCTTGATCCACGGTAACCACCTGCACGCCTTTGTTCGCTTTGAGAATCTGAGCGACGTCCTTCATACTCGGACCCAAACCAGTCTTGGGGTAGACCGCACCGTTCTGGGGCTGGTAACCCGACTTGGCTAGCTTCTGCACCTCACCCATCGCGTTCAAGGTCTGCTGAGCAGTAGCACCCAGGGCACCTCCCACAGACTTAGCGATACGCTGTGCGGTGGCGTTGATGGTGTCCTTATCGTTCATCACCGTTGCCGGCTTAAACTCAGCAAAGCTGTTAATCGCCAGAATGTCCTTATCAGCACCATAGAACGCACCGGCTACTCGTGATGCGTGGGAAAACGCACGGAACTGCGACTGGTTATCGGTGGTAGTGTCCAGCAAACGGGCTAGCCAACCGGTCTTGTACTGCACCGGTGCCGAGCGATCAACCTGGGTGTAGTTGGTGAAGTGTGAGCGCGTATTGTTATCGATACCCACTGAGTGAACGATTGAAAGGTCACCCGCAACCCACGCTTCACGCAAGCCCTTCATTTCAGGTGCCAGCATAAACGTATTGTTGAGCACCTGAGCGCCACTCATGGAAGGGGTTTTGCGGGTGGTTTTACGGTTTGCGGTGTAGTACTTGTCGTTATAGGGGGTCACCAGCGAAAGCCCATCGGCGCCACCGCGCAGGTAAATGACAACCAGCACGGTACCATCGCCCAGCGGTGTGTCTGCGTAGGCGTAGCGGGGATGGATTGATTCACTGAGCATCAGCGAGCTTAAAGAGAGGACGCCAACACCCGCTCCGCTGAGCAGGGTACGGCGCGTAAAGCCGCGGCGTCCTTCTTTTTTCTGCATACGTTCCAGCGCGATTTGGTTCGCCCTGGTCATTGAACTAACGGTCTCACCGGTTTCGGTATCTACCAGAAAGTTCCGGCTGTCATCGCCGGAGTGGTGGTGAACCTGGTGGAGCGAATCGTCTTTAAGAAAGAGGGTGTTCAGGGGTTGCATAACAAATCCTTAGAGTACGGTGCGTACTGCAGTTATCGGTAACTGCTTCATCGAGAAGTAAGACAAGAGGCGGGCCAGTTGCTACTAGGCAACTAGAAGGTGAGGGGTGAGAAGTACCGCTTCTACCAGTCGGTAGACTTCACCTTCGTTCGCAATAACTTCGTTGCCTGCGTTACGAGTTTCAGCCGCCTGAACGCTATTGCGCGTGACGGCATAGACGGCTATAGAGTTCACGATTTCGGTGTTGTTCGCCGCGTACCCGGTGAGGTATTCGAAGGTCTTCCGCGCCGCATCTTGAGCGGTGGTCTTGCCCAGGGTGATACCGATTTTGTCTGACCAGACGATGGTGTTGGCCCAGCGTCTCATGGAGGAGAGGTCGGATGCACCGTCCCACTTCGAAATGTAATCGGTGTAGCGTCCAAATTGGGTGAGCATTCCGTAGTTCACTGAGTTAATCCACGAATCCGCATCCAGGGAGTATCCGTTGGTTGCTGGTGCATCAAAGGGAAGCCCGCAGTTGTATTTCAAGGTCATGAACATCTTGTACAAGACCTTGTCGATGGCAGAGGTATCCGAAAGATTATGGGTGCCTTTGAGTTCCAGCTTTCCTGATGCCATCAGCGAACACAGTACTTCCCAGGGGCGGCGGATGGTTTTACCGCCGGAGTTAAGGAACTCAGAAGACGTAAACAGCTCACGCAGGACAGGGCGGATAGCAGTATCGTTGGCAACGTAGGTGGTCGCCAACCGCTGCGCAAGTGCCTCATAGTTCTTATCTTGGCCTACGAAGAACTGGATGAGACGGCGGGCGATGCGCAACCCGGTATAGCGGTCATGTGCCAGGTAATCGGTCAGTTCCCGAATAGTGCGGTACATGTCTGCGGCCGTTGAACCACCGTTGCGGAAAGTCTTTCCGACAACCTTGATAGGACCAAAAATATGCAGGTCGGGTCGTGCCTCTTTGAACTCATAGTTGGTGTTACCGCCCAAGCCAGTGAGCAACTTTGCCACGTTAATGACGTCGGTTTGGGTGTATCCCTTTTCAGGGCCCCAGCTGTGCAGTTCCATGAGCTCACGACCCATATTCTCGTTGAGCGCATACCGGTTGTTGGTGTTGTTATCCAAGAACAGCGCCATGGTCTGTGAGCAAGTCATGTTGTAGAGAAGGTCTGAATATTTGCCCAGAGCACCCTCGAACAAGATACCTACGTAGTCGTGGTATCCATTAGGAGCCTTTTCGATGGTGACAGCCAACATGTCTGCCCAGAACTGCGCCATCTTGCCTTCGAGATGCTTATTGGAACGCCAGAGGCGGTGCAGGGCAGACTGCAACACGTAAACGCTGACGTCGTAGGGGTGGTTTTTAGCACCGCGCTGGTAGGTATCCCAGAAGTTTTTATCGCGGGTTTTACCACCGGCGGGCTTGATAAAAGTAGAGGGGAAGAGTGCTTTACGTTCAGTTTCATAGCGAGCGCTCTCGCTGATGCGCTCGGGGTAAAGTTGCTGTTCGACCCAGGCGGAGGGCCCAATTTTTTCGATGTACTGAGCTAGCTCGCGGCTAGGTGCAGTTGCGAGCTTACGAGCATAAAACCAGCCGGTTGAGCTGGCCAAAGTTGTTCCGGTCAAATACGGGGAGACGAAGTCCATGGTGTTCTTCGGCCTTTGCACTAGGGAATGATTGGCCTCTAAGGGATGCGATATGTGAGGTGCTTTGAGTACCTCAAGTAACGAGAGAAATGATGATTCACTTCGAGGGGATAACCCGATATACCCAAAGCGCTTGAAACGATACCGCATTTGGCTTTGACTAGGGCGCTTATCCCATTAATGGGGACTAATGTCCCTATCTGGGGGACTATCGGCTAGGAGAGATACTCTCAGGTCCTTTTGTCTTCTTCCCTCATACGTCCCCCTAACTGATTGGAGCTCTCTAGAAGGACAGCAAAGGTTACCTTTCCGCTAAGTTTTGAGAGCTCAGTGCACATCCTTCTAATCCCAACCTGCAAAAAATCCCTCTAGACGAATGGGCTCTTCGTATTCTTGCCACCGGGCCGTTACCTCCGCTGGGATAGCACCTTCACCACTTTGATAATGAGTTGTAGCCAACGCCCGGAAACGTGCACTGGTTACCTGCGCCACCGTGCGTCCATTGTGGTTTTTGAGGACGACGTTCCCACCGAGTCCCTCGGTATCTCGAACCAGCACAAAGCCTTGCGCATCTTCTGCTTCAGGATGCGCCGGCGCACTCAACCGCATCTGAAAACGGGCGCGTTCCATTAGCTTCATATCGTCTGAGCCCTTTATTTTCACTCTGGGGTCGGCAGCAAAAAGTCCTGCTTCTTCGCCCTCGCCAGGCAACACCACGTGGGTATCCGGCTGCGCTAGCCAACCGATTATCACGGCGTCGGCAACTCCCACCGGCCAGGTGGAGTAATCGGCAGGGAAAAGAACCACGGTATCGGGAACCTCAAAAAATGCCTGGGACGGGCGCGCCAGCGGATGCGTAATCCGCCGCGCTAATGCGCGCGTCTCCACATTCTTTTGCGCATACGCCTGCTCTTTATCTTCGTAGCGAGCGCCCCAATCGTTCTCTGGGTGGTCGGCAATGGCTGAAGGTTGATGGATAAATTGGGCGCCGGCGTTCCAACACCGCCAGGCAAATTCCCAGTCCTCTCCCCCGTAGCCCACGATGGTGGCATCGAAACCACCAACACGTTCAAAGAAGGCTCGGGAACAGGTCAGTACGGCTGAGATGATGAACCGCCAGGAGGAATCATTGGCATCGAGTAAGTCATCGGTGGCTTGCCATGCCTCGCGGAGCCATCGAGGTTCTTGCCCATCGGAATGCAAGCGGGTGCCGACCACCACCGCCAGCGGGTCTTTTTTCACGGGGGCAACGGCGCTGCTCACATAATCGGGGCGAGGCACCGTATCCCCATCAATAAAGGCGAGGATTTCTCCGCTGGCTGCAGCAGCTCCCAGGTTGCGGGCGGCTGCCGCTCGAAATCCCCGATTTTCCTGGCGGACGATTCGAACGGGAGTCTCTATCCTTTCGGGGATAAGGGGTGGCTGCATCGAACCGTCATCAGCTACGATGCATTCGAGACGACCGGAGTAGGTTTGCGCATCCAGGGCTTCGAGGAGCCGATTGAGCCCTTCTTGGTTCTCAAAGTAGGGCACCACGACCGAAACGCTGGGCAAGCTGTGCGTTGTTTTAGCCAAGAGAACCCTCCCATTCTGCCCGAAAGGCAGCGGCGACGTCGCGCCACGTCCAGTCGGTGGGTGGTTCAGTGGCGAGCGCGAAATCAGCGGAGAGATGCTCTACCGCTTGCCTCCACCGGTCATCAGCCACCAGCACAATGAAGTCACCCCAACGGTCTGCCAGCTCCCGGCTATAGGCGGTGTCTGCCACCAGAACGCGCCGTCCTAAACTAATCCACTTCATCAGTGACCCTGAAGCAGAGAAATGCCGGTGGGCGCAGACGGGAATTTCGGTGGCGAGCATATGCCGCTCCAGTTCTTCCTCAGGCAAAAAACCGGTGACGCTAAATTTCACGCCTGCACGATGGGCGGCGTCGTTGAGTTCGTCAACGAGATCGTCGTGACCTGCAGAAATCCCACCCAAAGCGCGGACGCACGCACCGGTACCTGCCAGAGACTCAATGAGCTCGCGGTGCCCTTTGCCGGGGTAGAGAAAACCCATGACTGCTAGCTGTGGATAATCTCTTTCTGCACCGGATGCCCCTGCAGAACCATTGAGGCACTGCTGTAGTTTTTGTGCCGGTTCTGCATTGAGTTTTTCGCGCTCAGACTGGCTCAATACCGGTTGAGGTAGCGGTAGCGGGATGATAACCGGGCGTACATCGCTACCCTGCTCAGCAAAGAATTCTGCCTCATGCTGGGAGTTGACCGCCACGACGTCGGCAAGTTCGCCCAGTCGGAGATAGGCTCCAGCTCGCTCGTGGAAACGTTCCGCACCTTCCTGGGGCTGGGGAATATCGTGAAAGGAGATGCTAAGCGGCGCTCCCCCGGCAACCCTTTCCACTCGTTCAATGGCTACCTGAGGATTTTCGCCCCAGAGATGGTCGGTGAAGCAAAGGTGCACGCCAGAGGGAAAATCTAGAGGTAACGCTTCTTCAAGTTCCGCCGCCGTTTCAAAGCGAAGCGGGGTAACTCCCATCTCATCGCTGAGGCGGAGCGCGTACTCCACGACTCCGTGTTGTTGAGGACCTACCACGAGATGCTGTGGTTCTTTCATACACTCTTTCCTTTCGGCGCAGCAGAGACGGCCGGTTCCGAAGAGTCTCCAGGATTATCCGGCACCTCAAAACCCAAGAGAGTCAAGAGTTCCCCGTGGCGATTCAGAGCAGCCTGCACCACCTCGGGGTGCTCTTCATAGAATTTCAATTGAGCTTCCCGAATTTCCTCAGCATCTATCACCTCGCCATTTTCAGTCCATTCGCCCCGGCGCGCTTTCGCGCCTAGCGCCTGCGCCGCCTGCTCGTCAATCGGAGATTGTAAGTGCCCCAAGAGTTCCTCATCCGGTAGCTGCACCTTATGAGCCTCAGCCAGCTGAGGGTCAATCGCCCGCAGTACCCGATGGGCAAGCGCGGCAAGCGTTTCATTAGAAGGATGATTGAGCGTATGCCACACGGGAATATCGAGCAGAGTATCGGAGATAGACACACAACCGTGAGCGCGCTCGCGGCTTGCAAGTTGCTCCACCGTTTGGTTCAGGGCACCGGCGAAGTCAGGTGTGCCAGGGCGTGATAGCTGCGCGTGCTCAGCGATGAGGCGTAGGTCGTGGTAGGGCACCACCGGCGGGTTCAAGGCGGGGTTCTGCGGCGAGCGCACAATGGCGATATAGGGGTTCAGCGCATTGAAACGTAGAACAGGGAACTTCACGACCCTCCCATGAGAAGGGAGGTATTGGGCAAGCTGGTCGGTACCGCAGGGCAAATCGCGGTAGTTATCGCGCACCGGCTGACTGATGAGCACATCCGTATCGGCCAAGAGATGGCGCACAAAAGGTAAGTCTGCTTCGTCCCACTCGTGAATAGGTGGAATACGGAAAGAGCGCACAGCACCGGTAGTTGCCAGCAGAATACGCAGAGATTCAGCCTGGCAATTACCCACCACAGCGACGCGCGGCGCGGAGATTGCGGCGTCGTGACTGGTTTCTAGATTGTCGGCAATTTCGCGGAGCTTATAGAATTCCCCAAAGTGATAGTCGCGAGGCGTGGGCGATTCACGGCGAAGTTCAAGGGCTAGTTCAGATGAATTGAGGTGTTTCACGGCGGCCTTATCTTATGGGTGCGCGGGGCTGAAAACTGCGTTCGTAAGAAGTAGAAAATTAGCTCACATATATTTCATCATCATACTTCCTAAAATAGCGTAAAGTGGTATATACAACATTTGAGACGAGTGAATTCTTGCTCGGCGTGAGTGAAAGGAATTCGCGCTCTTGGCTCTTCTATCTATACCTTCTGAGCACCCCTACGTGCGCTCGATTTACCCCCGCGCGATAGCTCACGACGTCCCCGTTCTCGACGATCCGATTCTCGATCCTGCAGAACCGGCACGCTGGTGGCCCCACCCAGCTTTTGAACGTCAGTGGTGGGAGAACAATACCGCCGATACGCCTCGCCATCTCAAAGATTCGATTACAGCGGTACACGTTCATTTTGGTTTTGAGCACCTCAGCGTGGAGCAAACCCAAGATTTCATCGATACGCTCAGAGACCAGCGCATTCCACTGATTCTTACCGTGCACGATATTGATAACCCGCATTTGGCAGACCAGAGCGATTACCACCGCCAGCTTGCTATTTTGCTAGGCGACGCCGCTCGGATTTTCACGCTCACCGAGTTAGCTAAAAACCGCCTGGTCACAGAATTTTCAGTGCGTGCCGCGCGCATCAGGGTAGCTCCCCACCCGCGCGTCGTACCTTCAAGTGAACTACCTGCACCCGCCGCTGGTGAGGGCGTGGGCGTATTTCTCAAATCAGTGCGCAGCAACGTAATTCACGACTTTACTTTCTACCGGGATATTGCCGCCGAATGTGCCAAACGCAGCCAATCTTTCCGGGTTTTTATTCACCGGGACCAAGCGGAATCAGAACTTTTCCGCCAGCTAGAGAGCTACCCCGGCATCGAGTTGATTGCCCACGATGAGATGAGCGATTCCCAACTATATGCAGCAGTTGCCGGATGCGCCGCCGTCATTCTGCCCTACCGCGGCGGTACCCACTCAGGGTGGCTGGAGATGTGTCGCGATCTCGACGTGCCAGTAGCCGTACCCGATTGCGGATGCTTTGCCGGACAAGCGGATTCTGCCGACGCGGTACGGGTTTTCCCCACCGGCGACGGGCACCAGGCGGGAATCGCTGCAGCAGAACTAGCCCAGACCGGTCACATACCTTTTTCCGGCGACCGCGACGCCCAGCAAAAAGAGATAGTAGCTCTGCACCGGCACATCTACGAAGCACTACTAGGGCCCTCTCTAAACATTGCGCTGATTGGCCCCGCCCGCTTCCCTATCAAGGAACCCTACGCCGGCGGACTAGAAGCATTCTGCGCCCTCATCGTAGAAGCGTTCCGCTCCTACGGCCACCGCGTAGATTTCTACGCCGCCCAAGGATCGGAGGGCAACTGTCCAGCCGTCGAATTTCCCGGGGTGAACTGGGAAGGACACGAAGATGACCAAACCGATCACACCTACCCACCGGGTGAAAGAGAAAAAGAAGACGCCGTTTTTAAGCAGCTACGCGAACATCTAGAAGCGGATCTTGCGGCAGGGCGAATCGACGTCATCCACAACAACAGCCTGCACCCCGAATTCTTTGGCACCGCCGTCGCGCCCTCGATGGTCACGACCTTGCACACTCCCATGCTGGACGATTTACAAGAAAGTATTGACGAGGGAGTCCAGACCGAATGGGGCGCGGGGCTCTTTGCTGCGGTCAGCGCTGTTACCGCATCTACATGGAATTTGCCCACCCCCGCGTGCATTATTCCCAACGGAATCGACGACCGCCTGTGGAAACTCGGCCCCGGCGGTGAGCGCGCCATCTGGTTTGGGCGCATCACACCCGAAAAAGGACCGCACTTCGCCATCGACGCCGCGCGCCAGCTCGGTCTGCCGCTCACCCTGGTGGGCAGATTAGGCACACCGCGCTACTTCGAAGAAGAAATTAGGCCCCGTCTAGGCGAAGATATTGAGCTGCTCGGTAGCACCAGCCAAAGCCACCTCAACGAGCTAGTAGGAGCCAGCGCCGTCTCCTTCGTTACACCCCAATGGGACGAACCGTTCGGCATGGTCGTCATCGAATCCATGGCATGCGGCACCCCAGCCGTCTCCTTTGCCCGTGGCGGAATCCCCGCCATTTTGAGCCCCTTCCCCCAGCTTTTAGTAGAACCCCAAGACGGCGCAGACGGGCTCGCCCGCGCCGCCCGCCAGGCACTCACCATGAACCGACAGGAACTCTCCGACTGGGCCCGCTCAGAATTCAACAACCGCAGACTGGTCGAAAGATACACCGCGCTTTTCGCGCAGGTGATTGGGATAGCAACAGAAGAAGACGCAGCATGAAACCTGTGATTGGCATGTACGCCCATCACCAGGGCGCCGGACATCTCCAACGGTGTAGGGCAATCGCGTCTGCTCTCGATGCTGAAGTCACCATTCTGTCATCCCTTACCGATGCCGACGTCGTGTTGCCACTAGATGTTGACGATTCCTACCCCGCCCAGGACGCCGAAGCTGGCGGAACTCTCCACTGGGTGCCCCTGCATGTGGCGGGTTTGCGCTCGCGCATGGCAATGATTGCTGGCTGGATTGAGAAGCATCAGCCCGACGTCTTTTTTGTAGATGTGTCGGTAGAAGTTGCTCTGCTAGTACGCCTGATGGGCGTGCCGGTGGTCACCATAGCCATGCCCGGCAACCGTGACGACTTCCCCCACCAGTTGCAATACCACCAAGCAGCTGCGCTAATTGCCGTCCAGCCGCCGGGTTTAGAGACTCCCCCGCACCTTCAGGAGTTTGCACATAAGTTACATGCTGTCGGTGGGATTTCCCGCTTTGAGAACCAGCGGTCTAGCGAGCCCGTCATCTTTGAGGGGGCGGAACGAACCGCCGTCGTGATGCAGGGGCAGGGCGGCACAGAATGGACAAGCGAGTATTGGGAGGAAGTCCAGCGCGCCTGTTCTGGCTGGAATTTTATTTTTCTTGGCGGCGATTACCGTGTGGAAAATCCGCTCCCTTACCTACAAGGCGCCAATGTGGTGATCAGCGCGGCGGGGCAAAATTCGGTAGCAGATATTGCGTTAGCCAATGTCAACGCGGTATTTCTGCCGCAACCCCGCCCTTTCGATGAGCAGTATGCCACCGGCAAGCTACTGGAAGAATTGGGGATTGCCCAGGTTTTTGTTGACCCCCCCGCACCAGATTGCTGGCCAAAAATTTTAGAGAATGCCACGGCAACCGAGCCTCAGTGGGAACAATGGCAGATGAACGGGGCAACTCAGCGTGCCGCCGTCGTCCTCGAAGAAGTAGCCCGCAGTGTAGCCCCGATGCAGGAGAATTCATGACGACCGTAGTAACCCTTGCTGATTTCAACCGCCGGGAACGTGTAGTTGCCCAGCATGAATACTTGCTGCAGACCGCGCACGATACGGGGGAAGAACCGCCCCGCCATGGTGTAGTTATTCTGGGACCGGAGAGGTTCGCGGTAGACGGCGTACAGATTATTGCGCACCTTTCCGACCGCCAGCCCCACTTGGCAGCGGCACGCAATCTTGCTGGCGACTGGGCTACTGGCAATGGATCGGGGCGGAGCAGGGCGAACGAAACTATCATCTTTCTCGACGCAGACTGTGTGCCGGGCTCTGATTTACTCCGCCGCTACCGGCAGGCTCTAGAGCAGGAGCCGAGCGCGGTGGTCACCGGCCCCATTACTTACTTGCAGGAGGCTGATTCTCAGCTTGAGCAGATTCGCGCCGGGGCACAGAGCCCCTCGTGGCTGGGTCAACTGCGACAGCCGCATCCCGCGCGTCCTGAGATAGAAGGGACGCAGATGCGCAAAGCAACGGAGCAGGAGTACGACGTTTTTTGGTCGCTGACCTTCGCGCTCACTAGTGCAACGTGGCGGCGCATCCGCCGCTCGTGGGGTGGATTCGATGAGACTTTTCGCGGGTACGGCGGGGAAGATACCGATTTTGGCTGGCAGATGCGTGAGCACGGTGTGCCCCTGTTTTGGGTAGGAGGTGCCGATGCGTTTCATGTGTGGCACCCGGTTTCATCGCCGCCTTGGGAGCATCTGAACGACATCGTGGAGAACGCCAACCGCTTTTTTGCCAAATGGGGCAAATGGCCCATGAAGGATTGGCTAGATGCTTTTGAGCGCGACGGCGCCGTACAGCTCATGCCGACCGTAGGCAAATACGCGGTGGTGAAGTAGAGCTGTTATGAGTATTCTGCCTTACCAAGGTTGATTTATATGGTTTTGTTTACCTTTCCAGAAGGTTGGACCTTTGTTCGTCTGCCTCGATAATTTTTTCTAGGGTATTTCACAGCAGAAATTATGAGATGTTATACGCTCCATCCTTTTTCAAGAAGGATGAGCAAAGAATCCGCCGATTCTAGATTCTTGCTGGCCCATGCCAGCCCCAGAACAGCGTGATAGAGAGACATACCCGTCACGTCTTCGCGCACGTCTCCCTCTTCTTGGGCACGCTTAATAAGGTGATCCATATTTGTAATAATTGCTGAACAATGGACTCCAAGTGGGGAAGAGTAATTGTTTTCGCTCGCCTCTAAAAGGGGCTGCGTGAGACTTTCATAGGATCGCATCCAACCCCACAAAATAGATATCCAGATACGGAGGGCTTCCCGGGCGGTTGAAGTCTGTGCCAGCAATTCTTCAACCGCTGGGAGATCCGTATGACGAGTGTCAATAATCTCTGCGATAAGCAATTCTCGAGTAGGAAAGTGGCGGTAGAGAGTACCAGCTCCAACGCGAGCAGCTTTTGCTACCGCATCCATGGAGAATTGTGCTCCCACATCATCCATGAGTTCTGAGGCGACCTCTACGATTTTCTGACGGTTTCTCACAGCGTCTGCACGCATAATACAGGCCTCCTCTATTACTTTTTAGATTGTCAATTGATATCCGGAGAGTGTATCCATATAATAACAAAAGTAAACGGAAACCATCTCCACTTGAAAGAAAATCGCATGTCAGATGAAAAAAGATGATTATCGGTATGGCAAATTTTTCCGCCGCTGGATCTCAAGCCCTTGCCTGGCGAGATTCCGAGTCTCATTCGAGTAGCTACCCTGATTTTGAGGGATACGCACACTCCGCCCAATTAGCCGAGAAAGGAAAATTCCATTTTCTCTTCCTGGGCAACTTCCCCGGCATGTTGCCGGATAATAATGCGGAACCACCTTCGATGACTCCTGATCCGGTGGTGACTATTGCCGCCATGGCAGCAAAGACCTCACATATCGGCTTTGCAGCAACAATTGCCAGCGAATGGCACGAACCCTTTAACGTTGCTCGGCAATTCAAAGCCCTCGATTCTTACACAGCAGGTCGCACGGCGCTCAATGCCGTAACTGGTTCAAATCCGCAAGCAGCGGCATTGGGTTGATCAAAGATATTCCTACTGTTGCCGCTTTGGTTGAACACCTCTTTGAGGATACGACGCTCTAAACCCATGAGGGTATGCGCGGGGTGAATTTACTCCCAGAATATAAGCACCAATGTTCTTCACCCGTGAAGAACATTGGTGCTTATTCTTGTAACAGATTTATAGTATGAGCCTAAAAACACTCCCTACTATAAATAGAATTTGAGCAAAAGGAATCCTTTAGTCGTCTGTAACAGTTACGGTAACAGGGATGTTATTGCGGGTAGCGTTGGAGTAGGGGCAAACCTGATGAGCTGCATCAGCTAGTTCTTGAGCTTCCGATGCGTCCATTTCCGGAATCACCACTTCAAGCTCTACCGCAAGACCAAACCCCTCCCCCTGCTTGCCAATAGAAACTTTTGCACCTACAGAAGATCCTTCGATATTTTTCTTCTGGGTGCGAGCTACCATTTGCAAAGCAGAGTGGAAGCATGCAGCGTAACCAGCTGCGAACAGTTGCTCAGGGTTGTTTCCCTTACCACTCCCTCCCATTTCTTTGGGGACAGCGAGATTTGCTTCGAAGGTTCCATCACTCGTACGAACGTATCCGTTTCGACCTTCACCAGTAGCTAGTGCTTCGGTGGTGTAGAGAGTTTCCATGATTTTTCTCCTTATCCTAAACAATAAATCTTATATAGATTGTACACAATTTAATAGCGCAATATATAGTTAAGATTATGGCTTCACAAACTTCTCTTGCTCTAGATAATCAGTTATGTTTTTCGCTGTACCGCGCGCAACGTCTAGTCACCCGCACCTACCATCAGCTGCTTCAAGAACTTCATCTCACCTACCCCCAGTATCTGGTTATGCTGGTGCTCTGGGAAGAAGGAGGCGAACTGGGAATGAAGGAACTGGCAACCCGACTTGAACTTGATTCTGGAACCTTAACCCCTCTCATTAAGAGACTCATCGCCTTGAATCTTCTACAAAAAGAACGGTCTGCAGAGGATGAAAGAAGGACGATTCTTCGCTTAACTGAAGCTGGACACTCTTTGCACCATAGGGCTGAACAGATACCCGAACAATTGCACGCCCTATGTACAGGTGAAGGGGTTAACCTGCCCGTCTTAAAAAGCGAGTTGGATTCTTTGGCACGTAGACTAAGCTCATAAAAATACTCCATAGCTTCCGAGGAAAGAGTACAGGAGCCCATCTACAGGGGAGGGAAGGTAATCTAATTCCTATGCCCCACATTCAAAGTTCTGACCGTCAGAGGCCAGCAGGGACTTCTGGACCTGCTCGCGATGTATCCCTCAATAGGCGTATTCTTGACGCGGTACTCGACCTCTTGGAAAAACAAGGTTACAGCGCCTTTAGCATGAATCAAGTGGCAGCTCATGCGGGAGTGGCTAAATCAACTATTTACCGGCGATGGGCGTCTAAAGAAGACCTTGTAGCTGATGCTCTTGAAGGGATTATGCTCCCGAAAGCGTCCGAAGAAGAAGTCAGACCAACAAATCTGCGGGATGACTTGGTGGTTTCATTAATCCACAGTTCTGGTTGCCTGCAACGAACCGATCATCGTTTCGTTCGATTGTTTTCTGGTGTTAATTCTGCTGCCCCAGAGGTGGGCAAGGCTATTACGGGAAGATATATTGCCCATCAGTATGAGGCTTTGAAAAATTGCTTACTTTTAGCCTGCGGCAGAGGTGAACTATCTGCAGCGAAGACGGCTGATTTGCTATCCCCAGGTGATCTTAAACTTGCGGCTATCGTTTCTCTTTTAATCGCTCAAGATGATGTATTGGGGAAAACTCTCGATGAAAAAGGAATTGCTCAACTCGTGGATGGGGTGTGCCTGCCGCTAATGACGCAAGGGTAACTGAGAGTAGAAGGTTAAGCCCTGGGCTTATAGAAAAAAAATACTTGCACTCCTAACCCGATACCGATAGTCTCTAGTTTCAATAAGAATACTTCACAGCAGAAAGATGAATACCTCATAACTGAGAAAATACAAAAAATCCTGGTAACAGGGGCAACCGGCATGCAAGGAGGCGCTGTAGCCCGAGCACTATTAGCTCACGGGCTTGAAGTAACCGCGTTCGTTCGCAACAGCGAATCTGGTCCCGCCCAAGAACTTAAAGCACTAGGCGCGAAACTTGCTATGGGAACCATGGATGATATGCAGCCCCTCGAAGCTGCCACCGCTGGACAAGATGCAGTATTCTCTATGCAACCATCGGGCGCTGCCCCTGGTGTAGAAAGTGAACAGGCACATAACATCGCCAGCGCCGCCCACAAGAACGGTGTGAAACAGATTATTCATACCTCTGTATCTGCAACAGGTTGGCGGGAGAAAGGTTTCGATTTCGAGCACAAGTCCCCCATTATGATTGCTTACTGGGACGACGAGGAAGATGCAGAGCGCGCAGTAAGAGAGTCTGGGGTTAAGTTTTGGACCATTTTGAAGCCTGCCTTCTATATGGAGAACTTCATCCCTCCCAAGGGTGACCTGATGTTCCCTGATTTGAAGGATGGAAAGTGGTTACAGCTACCAATATCGAATCCACTAAACTCCCGCTGATTAACTCGGAGAACTTAAGAGCACAGCGTCTTACGAAAGTAAGGCGCTGTGCTCTTTTGTCTGCTACCCCTAGAGGCACAGGAATTAAACTTAAACAAAAAACCGCTTTCCCTATTTGACAAGGAAAAACGGTTTTTCAGTGGCGGAGGATGGGGGATTTGAACCCCCGAGGGCGTGAACCCAACACGCGTTCCAGGCGTGCGCCATAGGCCGCTAGGCGAATCCTCCAGGCTGTTTGCTTAGTTATAAAAATAACTTCACGAAAGCGAACAGATACGAGCTTACCCTATCTTTTGGTGTCCTGGCAATTCGTCCGTGAGTGAGGGAATACAGGGTTCGTCACATTTATGCTCCTTTTCCAGCTGCTTTTCAGTATGAATCCTTAAAATGGTGAATGACCTCAGATATAAGAGGTATAGATAATTTTCTCCTCAAGAAAGAAGAACTCACCGTGAGTAATCAAGAACTAACCAAGAATCCCACTGCCGACCCCGCAGAGGACAACGCATTCTTCCCCTCCCCCTATTCTTTGAGCCAGTACACCGCCAGCAAAACCGACTTTGATGAGGTTCTGCGCTCCAATGGGGAAGGCAAGGGGAAGAAAGTTCTCGTTATTGCGACCGAAGAGCGGTACATGCTAATGCAGAACGACACCATGTTCTCCACTGGCAACCACCCGGTAGAAACCCTGCTTCCCCTACATCACGTGCACGAAGCCGGCTTCGAAATTGAAATTGCCACGTTGACCGGTGCACCCGCAAAGTTCGAGTGGTGGGCATTCCCCAGCGAGGACGCCGCTGTCGTCCCCACCTGGGAAGCTTTGAAAGAGCAGTTCAAGGCGCCGGCACGTCTGTCCGATATTGCTGCGAACCTTAACGGTTCAAGTGATTATGCAGCGGTCTTCATTCCCGGCGGTCACGGCGCCATGCTGACCATCCCCCAATCTGCTGACGTCCAGAAAGTTTTGGACTGGGCTATGGAAGAAAACAAGCTCATCGTGTCCCTGTGCCACGGCCCCGCAGCCTTCCTTGCCGGTTCTATCAACCGTGAAAAATCACCGTTCGCTGGTTTCAAGATGTGCGCTTTCCCCGATTCGCTAGACGCCGGCGCGAACATCGAAATCGGCTACCTGCCCGGCAAAATGCCCTGGGCTTTGGGGGAAGCTATGAAGGATGCCGGCATCGAAATTGTGAATGATGACATGACCGGCGCCGTCCACCGCGATCGCAACGTGCTCACCGGTGATAGCCCACTGGCTTCCAATGAGCTGGGTAAGCAGATGGTTCAGGCTCTATTGGACTAATCCCCTCATAAGGACTGGTAGCGGGCAGTCATTTGTCAGAAAACTGTCTCTCCTGTAAACTCTTATATGCCCCTTACGTGGCATCATCTTGGAAAACTCCCCCAGGGCCGGAAGGCAGCAAGGGTATCTGAGCTCTGATGGGTGCGTAAGGGGTCTTTTTGTATCTTCTCGCCCTGTGTGAAAAATGCTTATCTTGTCAGTGGTAATCAGTAAACTGAACTCAGATTCTTTATCCGCCACACGAACGTATAGGGTTGAGCTGTGAGTACCGCACTTTATCGCCGTTACCGTCCGGAAACGTTTGCCGAGGTCATCGGCCAAGAACACGTCACCGAACCTCTCATGACCGCGCTTCAAAACAATCGTGTGAACCACGCGTATCTGTTTTCTGGTCCGCGCGGGTGTGGAAAGACAACCTCCGCCCGAATCCTCGCACGTTGCCTTAACTGCGCCGAGGGTCCCACTCCTACACCCTGCGGCGTCTGCGATTCATGCGTTGAGCTGGCTCGGGACGGCAGCGGATCGCTGGACGTCATTGAAATGGACGCTGCCTCGCACGGCGGTGTGGATCATGCTCGTGATTTGCGCGAGCGCGCAACATTCGCCCCGGTTCGTGATCGCTACAAAATTTTCATCATTGATGAGGCACACATGGTCACCCGTGAGGGTTTCAACGCGTTGCTGAAAATTGTGGAAGAACCACCGGAGCACATTAAGTTTATTTTTGCGACGACCGAGCCCAACAAGGTGTTGGGAACCATCCGTTCGCGTACCCACCATTATCCCTTCCGCCTTGTTCCGCCGGAAACCCTGCATGACTATCTGGCGAAACTCTGCGAAGAAGAGGGAGTCAAGGTTGAGGACGGCGTACTGCAGCTCGTAGTGCGCGCCGGTGGCGGTTCGGTGCGTGACTCGCTGTCGACTCTCGACCAACTCATGGCTGGCTCAGGTGAAGAGGGTATTACTTACGATCTTGCCGTTGCGCTGTTAGGGTTCACTCACGCTGAGCTTCTAGATGAAGTAGTCATCGCGTTCGCAACCGGTAACGCTGCCGATGTATTCACAGCCGTTGACCGCGTGATTCAAACAGGGCAGGATCCCCGCCGTTTCGTCGAGGACTTGCTGGAGCGATTCCGCGATTTAATTATTGTTCAGGCTGTTCCTGAAGCTGCTGAGTCCATTTTGCACGGCATGAGCGCCGATCAGATTGGGCGTTTGCGGTCTCAGGCCTCCGCATTTGGTGCAGCAGAGCTTTCGCGCGCTGCGGATGTAACTAATGCTGGATTGAATGAGATGTCCGGTGCGACGTCGCCGCAGCTCCACCTGGAGCTATTGTGCGCTCGAATTCTTTTACCCGCCTCAGATAAAACAGTGGGCGGAGTGGGTGCGCGTCTAGATCGTCTAGAACGACGCGTGGCGAACGGAGATATCCCGGCACCTACTCAAGCGCCTGCACAGGCACCCGTTCAGGTGGCCTCTGCACCGGTTGCACCCCAGCAGCAAGCCCCGTCGAACGTGGCTTCCCCTCAGGCACAGGCACAGGGCAACTCTGCGTCGCCCCCTGCCCCTGCACCCGAACAAATGAAAACCGCGCCTCTGGCCAATCTACGCAAAAAGCAGGAAGCCTCAGCACCTGCGCCGGTATCTGCATCGACTCCCCAAAACCGAGCGCCCCAGAATACTGTGGCAGCGGCTCGCAACGCCTGGTCTGAGATTGTTGACCATGTGCAGTCCCCTGCCGCACGCGAGGGATTCAGCAAGTGCGAGCCCTCAAAATTTGAAAACGGGGCACTGTATATCCGCGCTAATATCCAGACGTTGCGCCAGGTCAAAGACTTCATTCCGCAGCTCAAGACTGCTCTACGGGAGGTCATTCAGCTCGACGCCGACGTCCACGCTGAAGTAGCCAAATCAGGCGCCCCTGCACCAAGACAGCAAAATAACACTCCCCCGCTGCAACGTCCGTCCAGCGCCGGCGGCAACAGCAACAGCAACAGCAACAGCAACAGCAATGGTTCTAGCAATAGTTGGGGCAATCGAAACCAACCACAAAATCCCGCTCCTTCGCAGGGGCAGCCTCAGAATTCTCAGCCAGAAATAGCTGAGGGTCCACGCGGCGGGGAGGAAGCGTGGCGCGCCCACGGGCAGCCTCGCTCTACCGAGGCGCCTCAGTGGAGCACCGAAGATTGGAACAATCCAGTTACCGATTGGGCAGTTGCTTCAATTCCTTCTGAACAGCCCTCGGAAGAGGAAAATCACTCTCAGCCCCGCCGTTCTGAGATGAACACGGCGAATTCGATGAGCGAGAATACGCAGCCGCATCCGGGTAACGAATCCGGGCCACAGTTGCGCGTCATCGACGGCGAAGGCAACGAGAATGCCAACCGCTCACGAGTGAACCATCCGTCGTCGGGCATGTGGCAGCGCCCCGATATTGCTGCTGCTCCCACTCCTGACGACGTAGATGAAGGCGTGGCAGCACCCGTCGACACCACCGATGCTGCTAGCTCTGAACAGCTAGCTGCTGATCCCGTTACCCAGGGAGAAGAAGCTGCTGAGGAATCGGGAGAATCGTCTCCGCTGGCGGCTACCCCGGATGAGTCGCAGGGAGAGGACAACGCTCGTTACACGGAGGAGCCTGATACTCGACCTGCAAACACCGGAATTGCCGACGGCACCGCAGAGGCAGCCCCAGCAGAAGATTCAATGATTCCTGATCCTCCTCAGGCAGATCAGAACGAACCAAATTCTGAAACTTCTGCCGCTGGCACCAAGGCCAATGCGCAGTCCGGCGCATCAACCGGCTCGGAGGATGAGAATTCAGACCCAAAAGGACTAACTGAGCGCACCAGCTCACGGCAGATTGCCGATGAATACGGCAATTATGAGGGCGGACATTTTGATGATGCCCCCGCAGAAGAACCTGAATACGTTGCCGGGGTGGGTTATGTAAAGAATGAGGCGCCCTCGGGGGTCCTGCCCCCTCTGGCTCCCCAAGCTGGGCAACGGCAAGCTGATTCCGTTCCTCCTGCCCGACAAGTAGCGGAGAGTCCTCAGCCCAGGGCTGAGTCCACGCCAACCCAAAAAGTCGGCGGGTTCCGCGAGCGCTTCGCCGCCCAATTAGCTGAGGGACATCGCGCCAGTGAGAACGCTTCAGCTCCTTCGGTTGCTCGGGGCTCTCAGGAACCAGAGGACTTCTCTATTTCTGAGGAAGACGAAGCGCTGGAAACTTCAGTCTTGATTGGTCAGCGAGCGGTGGAAAAAGTACTCGGTGGTGTGGTGATTGAAGAACGCCCCCACGGTGCCTAACCCGTTAGCGTACTTGATAAACCTGTGTGATTAGGAGAAACGAATGTACGATGCTGCAGTACAAAACCTCATTGATGAGCTAGGGCGCTTGCCCGGGGTGGGGCCGAAATCTGCGCAGCGTATCGCTTTCTACATTCTGAATGCAGATAGCTCGGAGATGGAGAAACTTACCTCAGCTATCAGCACGGTCAAACGCACGGTGAGCTTCTGCGAGGTGTGCGGTAACGTTTCGGAGACTAAGCTCTGCTCGATTTGCCGCGACGAGCGTCGGGATCCTTCGGCTATTTGTGTGGTGGAGGAATCTAAGGACGTCGTAGCAGTGGAGCGCACCCGCTCATTTTCCGGTCGCTACCATGTGCTGGGCGGCGCGATTAATCCTTTAGCTGGTTTTGGGCCCGAACAGTTGCGCATCCGCGAATTAGTCGCTCGGCTCTCCGATGAACGTATCCAAGAAATTATTTTGGCGATGGACCCGAACCTCGAAGGTGAGGCTACTGCCACTTATCTTTCGCGGCTACTGGTGCCTTTGGGTATTCGAGTCTCACGCCTTGCCTCCGGTCTGCCGGTCGGTGGCGATTTGGAATACGCCGACGAAATCACCCTCGGACGTGCGCTGGAAGGTCGTCGTATTATCTCCGAGGGCAACCGCACGGTAGAGAACCACGCCGCAGAAAAGTTTGAAGAAGCAGTGGAGGAAGAAGCGAAAGAACGCGCAACCGCCGCAGCTAAGCAAGAGGTGGCACAAGAACCCGCCAAACGCTGGTCTGGATCAATGTTTGATGACCTCGAAGATACAGAGACCGCCCCCGGTCCCGACGTCGTCGCGCCTACTAAGTTGGTGCTCGAAAGTGAAACTGAACAGGGCAACTTGGCAGAGCAGGGCACGCTAAATGAGCCTCTACTGGAACAAGAGCTTGAAAAGCAGAGCGCAGAGAATCCGCAGTCTCATGAGCAAACTGGGGAACCAAAAATTCCCGGCGACCTCTCGGCTGAAGAGTCTGAGGCAGAGAAAACGTACTCCGCTGAGCATCGGGGGATAGCGCCGTCGGATGCCGATGCCAAGCGCCGCGCGTCCTACGAAGAAAAACTTGAAGAACTCAAGAAGACGCCCCTACGCACACCTAAGCCGAACGTTCCGCCTATTCCAGGAGCAACGTACGTCAACCCCTGGGGTTAGAACGAGCCAGGTCCTACTATGTGACGAGGAGAATCATGAAACACCATCTGTTATCCGAAGCACCCATCCACGGCATTTCACCGCTAGCGGCAGTGGTGCGCGGTCTACGTAAGACTTTCCGGTACTCGGGGCGTGCATCAAAAAGTGAGTATTGGTGGGCCGCAACTGCCTATTTTGTTGCGACTGTTCCGTTTGTTGTGCGCGATGTTTATGCCCAGCGTCATAAGCAGGTAGCCGAAAAAGCTCGCCAGGAGAACGCAGCCGATGAGGAGCTTGCAGAAATCTTTGGCACTGAAGAAATGCAGCTAGATTACGCGGCCGTGGATTCGTCTACAGGTTATAAGCCCTCGCCGCTGACTTGGGTTGTGGGAGGTCTTTTCACCGTTCCGCTGGTGAGCCTGAAGGTTCGTCGTCTGCACGATTCCAACATCAGCGGCAAGTGGCTACCGCTCATTGATTTTTTCCCGGCGAGCTCCTACTTCTATTCGCGTAATTCACGAGTTGCAGGCGCCCGCTTCGATAAAAGCCGCTAGTGCTCACCGTTATGAGGGTTGTTTAATCTACCACTGGTCGGGGAAAGTCATCGCGATGGCAATGAGCTGGCGCAGTACGTTGAGGTCGATGTCTTCGAGCTTGTTCACATAGACGCAGCCCATACCTTCGGGGTATTTGCCCAACTGCGGCAGCAGTTCTTTGCCTTCGGGGAGGTCTTTGAGCCCGTACAGCGAGATGTTTGCTTTGCGCGGGGAGAATGCCGTCTTGGGCCAGATGCCTTTGGTGCGCTTATTCGCCGGGGACATGTAGTTGAACTGGCTGAAGCCCACCATCGAGGGGCCCACATCACGGCCTTCTCGCCGAAGGCTTCGGTGAAAATTTTGAGTAGCTCATGGCCTTCGCGCACACGACGCGCGGTCGCGGCGGCGTCCAGAAATTCTTCAACGGGTTGGTCAGTGGGCAGAGTTTTTTGGGTAAGTTTTTCACTCATGCCGCCAGTCTAAACGATGGTGCGCTTTCACAAGATGGGCCCCGTCTTACCTACCAAATAATCGGGGAGCCAGTGATTCTCCCAGGCAGGTGCTTCGGGGTGCAGGATGGTTCCCTCCCGCGATTCCAGCTCAGTCGTTAGCCAATAATCCCCTTGAGCGTTCCGTTCAAGGTAACCGTACTCGACCATTTCACGGCGCAGATAGGCAAAGTCGCTCCATAAAGCGCCCAGAATTTGATTCACTTCTTCTTCACGATAAATACGACCGGGCACAAAAAAATTCACCAAGAAAAGCAAAACGTGAGCACGAGGTTTCCGTTTCGACGGCCACGCAGAGAACTTTTCACCCGTGAAAAATCGAGAGACCACCAACCGATGCTCGGCGAGTGCCTCCTCGCGTTGAACCAGAGTTTCCGCCGCTCGCTCTTCCAAGAGAGCGGCGCGCGCGGACGTAAAGTTTTGCCCTGTCTCTTCCATACGGGCACGAACGAGAGCTTTAAAGTTGGGGCGGGAAGTCACGTTGCATCGACTTTCTGTATCCCTAGCCTACGATTCCAGTCGGAAAACGATCATATATACCCGAGAAGTCAGTTCCCTTCGCGCCAAGTTACCGGGTGCTAGGGCGCCGGTAGTTGCGCTGGGCGGTGGGTGCGCCGTCGTCGTCTATATTAACCGCAGTGTGGACGCCGCCGCAAGAGCTCGACGCGTGGGCAGGCAGCCACACGGCACCTCCGCCGGGTCACCAAATTCGCAAAAGTGCACTTATTTGAATGCACTTTCGCTGATTTAGTGACCCGAACCCAGTTATCACAGCCCTAACCCCTCTAACCGCAACTTCAGCTGCCGAGAATTTCTCGTAATATCGCCCCAATCCGCACGAATCACGGTCCACCCCAGTTTCTCCAAATCCCGCTGACGGGCGCGCTCGTTGCGAATTACGTCCCCGGGGTTTCCCAAGTCACCGCTGTATTTATGTTGCCCATCTACCTCCAAAATTAGCTTCTTTTTCCGCCACAGAAAGTCCACGCGGTAGGTCTTCCCACCGGCAAATACAAATTCCCCCTGTTGCTCCGGCAGTTCCATTCCCCACTCATGCAAGAGGTTCCATGTGAGACTTTCTAATGGCGATTCGCACAATAAAGACAACCTGGAAGCAACTTTCACCGCTCGTTCTTGATGAACACGTCGAGGTTGCAAAAGTACCTCGGCTATCTCATCCGGCGTACATTTACGCTGGTGCAAAAAGTAATTTGCTATAGCAAGCACGCCACCGCTCGACGTCGTCTCTACGCAATCGCTCACGGTGTGCGCCGCGGCGGTCGTCATGAATCCATCAATCGGAGTTGCACTGTCGCATTGTTCAAAACGATTTCTATGTAATCGCAGGCCCGGGCGCGACCGCCCCGATAGCCCCGGTGTAGACACATGCAGTACCGACGGCGTCAGTAATAGTGGTGCACCGTGCCAAAGGGCTGCGGATTCATGGCTCAAAATGGGGCGACGCAGCTGCTTGGCTCGCACGACAAGACGAGCTTTAGGCTGGTCAAAGCGAGTGAGCTGACGGTCGAAACTGCTCAGCATGTAAATACCGTGAGCCATTTTCAGAAGCTCGCCATCGCGCATACCATTTTGGATCTGCTGGAAAGTGAATCCCCGGTCGATGAGCTCGGAAAGGGTGAGGATGTTGTTCATAAAATCTTGATTCATTCTTATAGTTTGATGATATTTAATAGCGTTTAGTGGTTTTTTATAAATCTGTGGATAACTTCTTCGCCTCCGCCGGGTCACTAAATCCGTAAAAATGCACTTATTTGAATGCACTTTCGCTGATTTAGTGACCCTGCCCCGGGAAAACGCGCTCCGGAACCTCCCCGCCCCACCGTTACATCGCCCCCTCAACAATCCGTAATACGCGTAGCATTTCCACTAAGTGACACATGAATCGCCCCCGGCTACCCGGTTCACGTACTATGAATCCAGCCGGCAATACCGGCACACCTCGATTTTTACTGGAGTTTTCGATGAGCCTGATTGTCCAAAAGTTCGGCGGGTCTTCCGTTTCTGATGCAGACGGCATCAAGCGGGTGGCTCGTCGCGTAGCGGACACATATAGGGCGGGCAACCAGGTTGTTGTAGTGGTCTCTGCAATGGGCGATACCACCGATGACCTGCTCGATCTCGCTGCTGAAGTCAGTTCCAACCCGGGTGCCTCCCGCGAATTGGACATGTTGTTGACCGCTGGTGAGCGCATCTCGATGGCGGCTCTTGCTATGGCAGTCAACGATTTAGGGGTGCAAGCAAAGTCTTTCACTGGCTCCCAAGCAGGCATGATTACCGACGGCATCCACGGTTCAGCGCGTTTGGTTGAAGTGAATCCCGATCGCATTCAGAGAGCGATTGATGAAGGTGATATCGCCGTCATCGCGGGCTTCCAAGGCATGAACCGGCAGACCGGGGACATCACTACCTTGGGTCGCGGCGGTTCTGATACCACCGCCGTCGCGCTTGCTGCCGCCTTGGGTGCGGACGTCTGCGAGATTTATTCGGACGTCGACGGCGTCTTCAGTGCCGACCCGCGCGTGGTCGCTTCAGCCAAGAAACTTGATGTGATTACCAGTGAAGAGATGCTGGAAATGGCTGCCAACGGTTCGAAGATTTTGCACCTGCGTAGTGTGGAGTATGCACGCCGTTTCAATTTGAAACTTCACGTGCGTTCTTCGTTCTCGCAACTTGAAGGCACTATCGTTATTCCTGATACCCCCGATGATTTTGTGCCCAATAACTTGAAGGAGATCCCTTTGGAACAGCCCCTTATTTCTGGTGTGGCTCATGACCGTAGCCAGGCGAAGGTTACTTTGATTGGTGTTCAGGACGTTCCGGGTTCTGCCGCTAAGGTGTTTGGTCTGCTCAATGAGGCGGATATTAACCTGGACATGATTGTTCAGAACGTTTCTACTGACCGCCCGGATGTCACCGATATTACGTTCACTCTTCCGCAGGATCAGGGTGATAAGGCGGTTGCTACGTTGTCATTGGCTAAGGACGATATTGGTTTCGCTGAGATTCAGTACACCGATGAGGTGGGTAAGCTTTCCCTCGTTGGCGCTGGCATGAAGGCTAATCCCGGTGTTTCGTTCAAGTTCTTTGAGGCTCTCTCTAGCGCGGGAATCAACATTCAGATGATTTCTACCTCGGAGATTCGTATTTCGGTTATCACCGAGTTGGAGAAGCTGGACGACGCGGTGCGCGCCGTTCACACCGCTTTCGATTTGGATACCGAAGGTGAGGCAACCGTTTACGGCGGTACCGGCCGATAAAAAGTTTTCGTTCCCTCCTAGAGCGATTATAGAAAGTGCGCGATTTCTCACGGGGGATCGCGCACTTTTGCGTTCGGGGTGTCCGTAGGATGGTTGGCATGCATGTTTTTCAGGACTCTTTGGCAGCTCCCCTGCGCCCGCTGGAGTGTGAGCAGTGGGAGCCGATGGCGCGCGCCCACGAGCGGCGTGCCGGCCGGTTTGCAGATCCTTTTTTGGATAGGCGCAATCGCGGTCAAAAGCATCCTGTAGAGGACTTCCTGTTCACTTATTACACGCTGAAGCCGGGTCAGTTTAAGAAGTGGCATCCGGGGGCGGGAGTGATTCTTTTAGACGCCCCCGAGTATGCTGCGCAGAAGTTTTATCGCCCCGCCACTGCCGTTGAACTTGAAGCAGCAGGGTTGGACGCCGCCCGCGCGTCGTCGTTAGAGAAGAGCGGGGAAGCGATGTTGGTAGATGTCGAAGCTTTCTTGGAAAAACGTGGCTCTGCCGTGGAGTTCACCCGTGAAATCCTCGGCAATACTGCCACCAAGCCGGGGTTCTTTGGGTGCTTTGGCATGCACGAATGGGCGATGGCGTATAAGTCTGAGGAGAACAATATCCGCCACGAGTACCTGCAGTTACGCTTGGGTTCTGAGGGTACGAACCAGGTGGTAGAAAATAACCGAATTCGTTGTTCGCACTTTGATGCTTTCCGCTTTTTTATGCCTCAGGCAACCGATAAGAACGAGCTTCAGCCCACGCGCGAGCAGCAACGTTTTATGGAGCAACCCGCTTGTTTGCACGCGAATATGGACGTTTATAAATGGGCGTATAAGCTTCTGCCGCTGGTTGATTCTGAGTTGCTCATGGATTGTTTTGAGCTTGCCTGGGAGATTCGCGAACTCGATATGAAGGCAGCTCCTTACGAGTTGCGCGATTGGGGTTATGAACCGATTGAGGTGGAAACCCCTGCAGGCAAAGCAGAGTATGTGAAAATTCAGCGTGGTTTTTCCGAGCGGTCGGTTCAGTTGCGTCGTCGCTTAGTGAAGGTGCTCGACGACGCCTGGACGGCGTCGGGGACTGAGCAGGTTCGCGCCTAGTAGACGTGTACGCGCGTCTTTCGGTCCTTGCGTTCCCTGCGTTTTTTGAGAACCCAGAAGATAGCCAAGACGACCAGCACAAGGAATCCCGCCACTAGCACCGGTAAGAAGATAGCGGCAACAACTAGCAGGATGGACGCACCGTCCTCCGCCGTTGACACTACGGGTGCCGCGAGACCTGCTGAAGCGGTGTTCAGAATAGGTCTCGCTCCCATTTTGAGCAAGTGAATCACTAGCGCAATCACAATACCTAGAACGATTGAAATCCATGCGCCGGAGTGGGCGTAGGCGGCAGGGTCCGTGACTGTATCGATTCCCCCAACGTTCACGCCGGCAATCTGAGAAACAGCGGTGGAGCCAAAAACGATTCCGCCCGAGGTGGGGCGCACGATGCTCTGAATCATGTCGTTGAATGAATCAATGGCTGGAATTTTATCTGCGACTATTTCAAGCAAAAGCAAGACGCCGAGAATAGCCAAGACCCAGCCGTTTGAAAGCCACGCGTACCCCGGCCCCAGGTCAACCACCGAGGTAAACCGATCGAGCAAACCAACTGCCAGCAAGGGCACATACGCATTCAAACCGGCGGAGGCCGCCAACCCAGTTCCCGTGAGAAAATCCATGCCTTCATCATAGGTGGGTGCGTGGCAAACTCGATAGAGTGGGTATCAACACGTCCTAAAATCAACCAGGAGTAAAGATGTCTGAGCAAGATTCCATGCCTCTCGCAGAAGTTGCCGAGTACCTGGGAGTTTCTGACTACACGGTGCAGTCTTGGGCTGAGGACGGCGGATTAGAGCGCGCCGAAGGCAACCCTTTCTGGTTTACCCGCGAATCAGTTGAGGCTTTGAAGAAAGACCTGATGGGTCGCAAATTGCAGTCCTTTGATTTGCTCAATAAGTTCAACGAGCGCCCCGGTGCTGACGGGCAGGGTTAAGTAACATGTCGGGGTGTGTCTGCCTCGGTGAGACCGGTCTAGGTGTGCACTATCAAGGTGAGCTAGGATAAGTAACGGCTCACATGTAGTTTCTGCACACCAAGGAGTGCCTGCCAAATGGCCCGTATCGTAGTTGATGTAATGCTCAAGCCCGAAATTCTTGACCCTCAGGGCAAGGCAATCGCAAATGAGCTTCCCAGAATCGGTTTGAATGAGTTCACCGATGTTCGCCAGGGTAAGCGCTTTGAGCTCACCGTAGAGGGCGAAGTAACCGAAGAGTTGCTGGCGCAGGCTCGCAAAGCGGCTGAAGAGTTGCTCTCTAACCCTGTGATTGAAGACGTCGTTAACGTTTCAGCGTTGGAGGACTAATCCATGGCAGAATCACTCTCCGCTACTGAAGTTCCCTTGGTGGGTGACTTCTCTCAGACTCCCTCCAACGATTCCCTCAAAGACGTTCGTGTGGGCGTTATTACATTCCCCGGCACCCTGGATGATCGCGACGCTTCTCGTGCGGTCCGCGCAGCCGGTGGCACCGCCGTCGAGCTTTGGCACGACGACGCCGACTTGAAGAACGTTGATGCAGTCATTATCCCCGGTGGTTTCTCCTACGGTGATTACCTGCGCGCTGGTGCTATCGCCGCTAAAGCTGCTGTGATGAGCAAGGTCATCGACGCCGCTCAGTCTGACAACGCCTTGCCCGTGCTGGGCATCTGCAACGGGTTCCAGATTCTGACCGAATCCCACTTGTTGCCCGGTTCCATGATTAAGAACGATCACCGCAAGTTCATTTGCCGCGATCAGATTCTGCGCATTGACAACAATGAGACTCCCTGGACTTCCGAGTTCGAAAAGGGCCAGGAAATCGTGGTACCGCTCAAGAACCAGGACGGCCAGTACGTTGCCGAGCAAAAAGTTCTGGACGCTCTTGAAGCTGAAAACCGCGTCGTCTTCCGCTATGTGGGTTTCAACCCCAACGGTTCACGCAATGACATCGCGGGCATCACCAATGCGCGCGGTAACGTCGTCGGTCTCATGCCCCACCCCGAGCACGCTATCGAAGCTGGCTTTGGCCCCTCGTCCTCTGGCTTTGGCGATGTTGATTTGCGCGGTGGCGCAGACGGTCTAGGTATTTTCACCTCGGCTCTTCACAACATCATCAACGTAAAGTAACAGCCGCTTTTGGCGATTAAAAGGATTGACTAAACACATGAGTGAAAAGCAGTTCAACCTGGATACCGTTGAGCACGCAGCGGCTACACCAGACACCGAACTTCCCTGGGCTGAACTCGGCCTCAAAGAAAATGAGTTCAACGACATCGTAGAACTGCTAGGGCGCCGCCCCACCGCAGCCGAGCTGGCTATGTACTCGGTGATGTGGTCTGAGCACTGCTCCTACAAGTCTTCGAAGATTCATCTCAAGCAGTTTGGCCAGAAAGTCACTGACGAGATGAAGAAAGACCTGATGGTGGGCATGGGCGAGAACGCCGGTGTAACCAACATTGGTAATGGCTGGGCTGTTACCTTCAAGATTGAATCGCACAACCACCCCTCCTACGTTGAGCCTTATCAGGGTGCAGCAACAGGCGTGGGCGGTATTGTTCGTGACATTATTTCGATGGGTGCACGCCCGGTAGCTGTGATGGATCCGCTGCGTTTTGGCGCTATCGATCACCCTGATACCGCGCGTGTGGTTCCCGGGGTTGTCTCCGGCGTGGGCGGCTACGGCAACTCGCTGGGTCTGCCTAACATTGGTGGTGAAGTTGAATTCGACGAGTGCTACCAGGCAAATCCGCTAGTCAACGCACTGGCTGTTGGCATTATGCGCCACGAAGACATTCGCTTGGCGAATGCTTCAGGTGTGGGCAACAAGGTGATTTTGTTCGGTGCTCGCACTGGCGGCGACGGCATTGGCGGCGCCTCGGTTCTGGCGTCTGAGTCATTCGATGACACCAAGCCCTCCAAGCGCCCTGCCGTTCAGGTGGGCGACCCCTTCGCCGAGAAGGTACTCATTGAGTGCTGCCTCGAACTCTTCAAGGGTTCAGTGGTTGAGGGCATCCAGGATTTGGGTGCAGCGGGTATTTCCTGCGCGACCTCCGAGTTGGCATCCAACGGTGAAGGCGGCATGCATGTTGACCTCACCAAGGTACTGCTACGCGACCCCACCCTGACTCCCGGCGAGATTCTGATGTCAGAATCCCAGGAGCGCATGATGGCGGTTGTTACCCCTGAGAAACTCGCTACCTTCGAAGAAATCATGAAGAAGTGGGATGTCGAATATTCCGTTCTGGGTGAAGTAACCGACACCGGCCGCCTCATTATTGAGTGGGACGGCGAGGTCATCGTTGATGTTGACCCCAAGACTGTAGCTCACGACGGCCCCACCTACGAGCGCCCCTACGCCCGCCCCGAGTGGCAGGACGACGTCCAGGCTAACCACTTCACCGGTTCTGACGCCGACGACGCACGACCCGAGGGCGCTGAGCTTGCCAAGGCGATTTGCGACTTCATGGCTTCGCCCAACCTCTGCGATAAGTCCTGGGTCACCAACCAGTACGACCGCTACGTTCAGGGCAACACCGCCCTCTCGCAGCCCGATGATTCCGGTGTGATTCGCGTGGATGAAGAAACCGGTGCCGGTGTGGCATTGGCTACCGATGCGTCTCCTCGATACACTTACCTGGATCCCTACGAGGGCGCCCGCGCCTCCTTGGCTGAGGCATACCGCAACGTCTCCACCGTGGGCGCACGCCCCGTAGCTGTTTCTGACTGCCTGAACTTCGGTTCCCCCGAAGATCCCGATGTCATGTGGCAGTTCGTCGAGGCTGTTCGCGGTATCGCAGACGGTTGTATGGAATTGGGCGTTCCCGTCACCGGCGGTAACGTTTCGCTCTACAACCAGACCGGTGGCAAGGCCATTAACCCCACCCCGGTTGTGGCAATGATGGGCGTGATGGACGACGTCACCCGCCGCACCCCTTCTGGCTGGCAGAAGAACCACGACGGCCAGGCAATCTACCTGCTCGGCACCACCGCCGACGAATTGGACGGCTCCGAATGGGCACGTTTCAAGGGTCATCTGGGCGGTTTGCCTCCTAAGGTTGATCTGGCAGTTGAGAAGGAACTGGGCGACATTTTGGTCAATCTGTCTCGCGACGGCATGATCGATTCAGCTCACGACGTTTCCTCCGGTGGCCTCATCGCTGCTCTTTCTGAGGCATGCTTGCGCTTCAACGTGGGCGCACGCATTGGCTTGGGCGAGGTTGCGGAGCGCGACGGCGTCGACACCTTCACCCTGCTCTTCTCAGAGTCTATGGGTCGTGTGGTCGTTTCTGTTCCTCGCTCCGAAGAGGTTCGTTTCAAGGATATGTGCACCGCCCGCAACTTCCCCTTCGCCCGCATCGGTGTTGTGGACGCGGAGTCCGGCGAGTTGGCTATTCAGGGCGAGACCACCGTGAAGCTCGACGAGCTACGCACCGCTTGGTCTGCCACTATGCCGGATCGTTTCGGTGAGGTAGCGCAGGGCTAGTTGCTCAGAACTAACTGCTAGTCAAAGTGGCGTTCTGAGGTGCATTTTTACACCTCAGAACGCCACTTTGACTGTGTTTTAGGTTTTAGCTTTCAGGCACAGCGTGCCCGCAGAATCTCCGCCGTCATTTAGCGGTACTGGTTGAAAGCAAGCCACTGCTTGCGCTCACGCATCTTACGGAAGAACTCGTTGGAGGGGCGCAGGAACATGTAGACAATCGCACCGACGCACAGCAGTCCGCTGATGGTCGAAAGGGCGGCAATACCCATCGGAACGTCCAACAATGCTGCCAGGGGAAGACTTAATATACCGAAGGCTCCAAAGACCATCAGAATGGTGAGCACAATGCGCGCCCAGTTAGCGCCGCGCAACATGAAGACGGTGAACATGATGGTTAGTGCGTATTGAATGACAGCCCAAATCGCACCTGCCCACATGATCATGCGAGTGAAGCTCTCCATATCTTCGCTGCTCAGGCCCGAACCGCTGAGATCTTCTTCGGTAATCCCAGCCTGCTGCATGAGAGCATCCGGGTTCGAGAGTTGCAAAATGGTAGCAATAATCCCCAGCAGAATCGTGCCGTAGATAAAGTAGCTAGCAATCTTCAAGGTCTTAGGAGTGGCAGGTTTCTCGGGCTCTACACCGTTGTTGTACCCCATTGCTCCTGCGTAGGACGGCGGCTGGTTAGGTACAGGGTAGCCGTTAGAGTTCTGGGTTCCGTTAGGCTGCCCGTAATTGCCCTGCTGGTAATTTCCCTGCTGCCCGTAGTTGCCGGCGTATGAGGACTGCGCGCCGGGGTTCTGAAATCCGGGGTTCTGCGCACCTGAGTTGTGCGGTGCTGAGGCATGGGAGCCTGCGTTGGTACCGTTTAGGTTGCCGTAGTTATTGTTATCAGAGCTGGGGATTTGCCCGTAATCGTTCTGGTCGCTCATGTCACTCCTTAGGACGTTCGATGCGTGGTTCTTTGGCCCTCGCGATTTTATGGGGACAAGTTTAATCCTATCGAAGTTCCCTTCGACTTAGCCCTCGAAAATTCCACGTGACCGATCTTTACGCACGGTTTCTGCAGCGAAGATACGGCCGCTCATCGAGATATAAACGCCCGGTTCCAAAAGGTTGAGGGCGGCGACGGCGGCACCGACGTTGAAGTCGGCGTCCGAGGTTCGCATGATAGCTGGCTGGATGGACCCGCAGAGAACTACAACCTTTTCGCTCAGGTCCGCATTTTCTAGCAGATAGCGGGCAGTCTCTGGCATGGTGTCTGTGCCGTGGGTAATGAGCACCCGGTCGCCGTCGACTTTGTTTAGGGCTTCGGTGAGGACGGCGCGGTCGGCGTCGGTCATGTCTAAGGAGTCGAGTTTAAGGATGGACTGTACGTCGAATTCAACGTCGGTGATAACTCGCGAGAGAATCTCCCGAATCCAGGGCTCACCAATCACCATTTCGGAGTCGAGGTTGTACTCTTTGTCGATGGTTCCACCGGTAGCGAGCACGGTGATGTGGGTGGCGTTGCGAATTGTCATGGTCGTCCTTTATACAGAGGGCTGGCAGGAAAAGTTTTAGATTTATCGTACAGCTGCATGGTCGCTCCCCCTAGTCGGTAAGTTTTTGCGCCAGAAGGCTTCCCGCTTTTTCGATGCGGGTACTAATCTTTTGGGCTTGTTTGTCTGAGCCGTTAAGTTCTTCGGCGGTGGCGAAGAGGCGGGAGGGCACGACGTCGGCGTCGAGGTATCCAAAGAGGGGTAGCAGGGCGTGGTCCAGTACCAGTGAGTGACGCCCGGTACCGCCTACTGCGGCGAGGAGAACAGGGGTACCTTCGATGTCGCCGTCTTCGGTGATGTCCCAAAAGAGTTTGAAGAGCCCCGAATAGCTGGCTTTAAAGACCGGTGTGATGGCAATCAGCGCATCTGCCGAGCGTACTGCCTCCAGCAGAGCTGCGAGTTCGTCGCCTGGAAAGCCATCGGAAAGATAGTCTGCGATGTCGTAGGTGAAGTTCCCCAGGTGAAAGGTTTGGTGGGTGATTTCGATTCCGGATTGTTGGGCGGCGGTGAGGGTGCAGTCGCGCAGGCGCTCCCCCATCATTGCCGAGGTCGAGTGGCGGGATCCGCCGCCGGTGAGTACCACTAGTTTTTTCGCCATGGTTCAACTCTAACCGGTGGGGCTTTCTTGCACCTCAACGAGTGAGAGGACTAGAGAATTAGCATCATCCAGGGAAGTCCGACTACTGCCCACACCAGTAGATTCACTACCGAGGCGATGAAGCCCACGCGGAACCATTCGCTGGTGGTCACGTATCCCGAACCGTAGATAACCCCTGCGGGGCCCGATGCGTAGTGGGTCAAACCGCCAATGAGGTTGCCGGCAAAACCGAGGATGAGCGCGGCGAGCATAGCGGGGGCGCCTGCGGCAACAGCAGTGCCCAAGAAGACCGAGTACATTGCCACAATTTGCGCGGTGTTGGATGCGAAGAAGTAGTGAACGTAGAAGTAGACCAGCACCAGAATCAGCAGGGCGATAGGCCAGGAGAACCCGCCTACTGCTTTCGCTGCGCTGTCGCCAATCCAACTAATAACGCCCAGATCGTTGAGATGCGTTGCCATGCCCACCAGCACCGAGAAGAAAATCAGGGTTGACCACGCCCCAGCGTTGGCTGCCATATCTTTCCAGGTGAGCACCTTGAACACCAACAAGACGGCGATGCCCAAGAACGCCGCCGAGGTTGCGTCCACCCCAATAGTTGATCCAAGCACCCAGAGCGCCAGCAACAGAATGAAGGTTGCTAACATGACCCATTCGCCACGGCTCATGGGGCCCATTTCTTTAAGCTGTGCACTGGCTTGGGCAGGAGCGTCGGGCGTTTTTTTGAGGGTGGGTGGGTAGATTTTGCTCATTGCCCAGGGCATCACAATCAGTGCGGCAAGACCGGGTACGAGCGCGGCAAGTGCCCAGCCGCCCCAGGTGATATGCGCGCCATTTTCAGCAGCGAATTTGACGGCAAGCGGGTTGCCCGCCATTGCGGTCACGAACATGGCTGAGGTGATGGTGTTGACCTGCACCGACGTCAAGGAAAGGTACGATCCGAGCCGTTTGCGTGATTCGTCGCTGGTGGGTTCTGACCCATTCACCGTTGCCAGAGATTTTATGATGGGGTAAACCACGCCACCTGCGCGGGCGGTGTTGGACGGCGTTGCCGGTGCCAGAATGAGGTCGGTTATCGCCATGCCGTAGGAAAGCCCAAGCGAAGATTTACCCAGGATGCGCACGAACATCAGAGCAATGCGCTTACCTAGGCCGGTGAGAAGAAAACCGTCTGCAATAAAGAACGCGGCAACAATCAGCCAAATCGTGGAGTTACCAAACCCCTGGAGCGCTTCTTCCTTGGCAGTCATAGTGCCGGTAATCATTGCCACTGCCAGCCCAATGATTGCTACCGATGCTGTGGGGAGTGGCTGCAGAATCAGACCGAGGATGGTCCCCACAAAGATAGCCGCCATGTGCATACCGCGTGGATCCACACCTTCCGGTGGCGGAATGAAGTAGAGGGCTAGAGTCACGATGACGATGGCGGCAATTTTACCTGCCATTGCAGATCGTGGGTGGTGGCGGGGCGTGAGATCCTTTGCGGGGATCATCAGGCGGGGGCTCATTGCTGGCTTCTCTCGCTACAGAGTGAGGGCGGACGAGCAGAGCTGCGTCCTTCTTTTCACCTCCTATTATTCCACCGTGACGAGGTACTCCCCCAGCGCATTAGCCGTTCTTTTCCTCTCGGGCGCGTGGTGGCGCAGAAAGCCAATGGTTTATGAAACAACATGACGTTTAGGTCAGTTTCACTTTTTACCCTGCCCTACATTGAGGTGCGCAAGAGGGTCAACTTTCCCGGGAAAAGTTGACCCTTTTGCGCACCTCAACGATAGAGAGAGGAGTTGTTACTTAGTCCAACCGCGCTTGAGCCAGGTGTTGGGTGCCTGGTTGACGTGAACTGGCCCCCGAAAGTTGGACTGGTTTTATTCTAGGCGGTTAGAGGCTTTAGGGTCTGGTTCCGGTA
>NZ_JBHUCN010000002.1:157284-161972 GCF_042677725.1 Rothia amarae | reverse complement strand
AGGCTTACATATTTTTTTCTTGGTTTGGTTGTGTTTGCGTCCACTGTATGGTTTTGAAATAACAAAACACTATTTTCTTGATGAAAATGGCACGAAATTCAGACCCCGTAAGGGTCTTTTTTCGTTTAAGGATTTTTTTTATCCTTCTCTCTAAATAACATTCAAAGAAACCAAAATGACGGGGTGAGAGAGAATTCCGCTAGGGTAATACACATGGAAAATCTGTTCTCCCACGTTCCGGCACTCAGCGAAACAGCTACACCAGCGGCATCGAGCAATACGTTGCAAACTGCAGTGTATGTCCAACTCGATCTCTCGCTCGAAGAGAGCTGGCTAGCATTTACCGAATATACCCACCTTTGGTGGCCCCATCAGCTCAAACGAGATGGTGAGAGCTACATAGAAATAGGGGAACGTCTTCTTCTCGAAGAGACAGAAGGCGGCGAGAAAATCGTGCTGGGAGAAACCCAATACTTTGCAACACAAGACGTTATCACAGTACAAACCCACCCCGGAGAACTCAATGACGCGTTCAAATCAGGGGTGAGCTTTGTCTTCGAGAAGGAATCAGAGAAGTCTTCCACTGTTGAGATTTGCTCTGGACTTATCAAGCCTAGAGACCTAGCTGATTTAGAACTAGGAGTGAGCGCAGAAGACCTAGGAGCAGCACAGCTTCTCTTATCTGGATTTGCTCGCTTTATGAAGACCACCCTGATTGTAGAGGATTTGTCTTCCAACTAATTTTTACTCAAGTACTGAACCTGCTCCAAAAACCGTTTATATCTGCGCGTAGCGAAAGCCAAGCCTTGAGTATGAGGGCGAGTTCTTCTGGACTATCCTCAAAATTCACCCCTGCGTCAGCAGAAGTGTACTCCACTCGCATACGAGAAATAGAACGACAGCGAGAGATCGGAGCCATCGACCACAGAACCTCAATAGAGGCAGCCGGCGACTCTATTGCCGTTGAAATGAGCTCAGCGAGACGTTGGTGAAATCCCCCTAAATCCTGCTGCTCTTCATTGGTTACAGCTACCAAATTGCGTCGTGGAGCCTTAGGGAGCGCCATGACGTGTAAGGGACTACTAGCGGCGTAAGGAACAAAGGCAACACAATGCTTGGTCTTTACTAGCACCCGGGTACGAACGACGAGTTCAGAGACCAATACGTCAGAGAGTAAATCCGCAACACGCCGCTTTGCCCAGCGCTCTGCCTGGAAGTTAAAGATTTCCGTTAGTTCCGTGGGTTCTGAAAAGCCCTGCAGGGTTGCGAACGTTCTGGCGCCCTCATGGTGTTCATCGATAGCTAGCTCAGTAACGTCCTCGCATAGAACAAGCAGCTCAAAACGATTGATACACTCACCGAAAGAAAGCTCCGCATTGTGGGCCGCCCTCGAACCGAATACCGATATATTTTCAGAAACTATCGGAGGCTGAGGACGGTGCCCCAGGGTATTTGAGAGGTGGGAAAGAGGATCAGGGGCTTCGTCTTTCAAATCCCTCATGGACGAGGGTGGGCATAGAACCATGGAGACTGTTATTGAGCTGTAAAGTCATGATGCAATAACCACCTTCTCTACGAGTTCTCTGAGCTGATCTACGGCGCCCTGAGGCATTTCAGGGTCGACTATGACCACATCAACTTCGTTCTACTGGGCAAAAGTGCTGAGAGCCGTAACTCGCCATTTGGAATGATCAAATACGACAATCACTTGATGGGCTGAGCTAATCATCGTACGGAGAGTTTTTGCTTCCTCTACAGAAGAAGTAGTCAGACCGGCAATCGGATCAGCGGCGTGAAGACTCGTGAAGAGGGTGTTAAAATGCAGTCTTTCCAGGCTCGCTAGGGCGAGAGGCCCAATCAACGCTTCGGTCGGGTGCGCGTGCCACCAGTTACGAAGAGCTCCACGGTTTCAGGATTTTTGAATTCATCGGCAATTCGGGTGGAGTTAGTAATAACCGTAAGGTTTTGATGCTTGAATGCCTGCGCTGCAATCGCCGCGCAGGTGGTGACTGCGGAGAAAGCCAGCGAAGCACCGTCGTGAATGAACTCGGCTGCTACACGGGCTAAAGCCTCTTTGGCAGTGCGGTTAGTAGAAAATTTGGTGTCGAAGGTGGGGTTATTGGTGGAGTGAACGGAACGGGCGTCACCATGAACTTTAACGATGAGGCCGCGTTCAGCGAGTTCGGAGAGATCTTTCAATGAGCTCTGCGGTGGATACGGTCCCCCCGCTGATCGACCTCTGTAATGATGAGGCTGTGTCGTTCGTCTGCTAACACCGGAGTGATCTCTTATGACTAAAAATGATTGAAACTGATTAATCCAGTACATAAATAATCATAAATGGTCACTAATTTGCAGAAAAAATCATTAATACAGGATTATCCAAACATGACCTGGAACGCTAAGAAGAACATAAGAAGAGCGATGACGCCGTCGAGAATTCTCCACGCGTCAGGTTTGGCAAACAGTGGACGAAGGAAACGAGAGCCGTAACCTAAAGCTGTAAACCAGAGAATTGAACCGGTGATGCTGCCAAGGTAGAACCACCAGCGCCCGGTCTCCCCGTGGGTATTGGCTAGTGAACCCAGAAGTACGAAGGTGTCCAGATAGCAGTGGGGGTTCAAATAGGTGATAGCGAAGGTAAACGCCAGGGCTTTACCAACGCTCTGCGGCCCCTGCTCGCTAGGATCAACAGTGAGGGTGGAAGGGTTGAGGGCTCGTTTTGCTGCAGAAAATCCATACCAAACGAGGAATGCGCCGCCGAACCATCGGAGAGCTTCAAGAACCCAATCAAAACCTTCAGCGAGCTTGCCTACTGACCAAATACCGGCACCAATGAGCAGAACATCGCCAAAAATACAGAAAAGCACAATGGGCGTGACGTGTTTTCCAATAATCCCCTGGCGGAGGATAAAGGCATTTTGAGCACCGATTGCAACGATGAGAGAGAGGCCGGCACCTAGTCCCATGAGTACGGTGGGGAAGTTTTCGGAGAAGTTCATAAGATAGAGAGTAGAGACTTTTGAAACATAAAACCATCTAATGATTCTTAGTGAGCATAAGATTGTCTTATGAGATTTACAGCTGAACAACTCCGCACCTTCGTACTGGTGGTCGAATTTGGAACTTTCGAAGCTGCCGCGGATCTGCTGATGGTGAGCGCGTCCGCTATTTCCCAGCGCATCAAAGCGATGGAACAGACAGCAGGCCGCGTACTTATCAAGAGAACAAACCCTGTTGTGCCGACGGAAACGGGCGAAATTGTTCTGCGCATCGCCCGGCAAAGCGAGTATCTCAGCAGTGAACTGGAGCGGGAACTAGGTGGAAGCGGAGGAGAGCGGACTATTGCGATTGCTGTGAATGCAGATTCACTCTCCACCTGGTTGCTCTCTGCCGTGGGTAAACTAGCGCGTGAAGACCGTATTTTCTGTGATTTGCGCAGAGAGGGAGAGCAGTACTCTTCGGCGCTATTGCGTTCGGGGGAAGCCATGGCTGCCATTACCTCTGATCCGGAGACAATTCCCGGCTGTACGGTGGAGAAGCTCGGCAATGTGCGTTACTGGATTGCGGCGTCGGCGGAGTTTGTGCATCGGCATTTTAAACACTGGCCGAAACAAATCACCGTCGAAGAGCTCAACGCAGCCCCCACCATCGAGTATGACCACAAGGATGTGGGGCAGAAATCATCTCGCGCACTCATCTTGAAAAATTTTGGGTTGGACGAGACGGTGGAAGGGGAATCGCCGAGTGTTTATGTGCCGTCGTCGCCTGATTATGCTCGTGCTATCTATGAAGGTATTGGGTGGGGGATTTTGCCCACCGCCCAGTGCGAGCAGCAGTTGAAGAGCGGGGAATTGGTGCTGCTTGCCTCTGAGCCATTAGATGCACCGCTCTACTGGCAAAGGTGGAAAATTTCTTCAGAAGTTTTAGATGTAGTAACCCACAGGGTGTATGAGGCGGCAAAAACGCTCTCATAACCTGCTTTTTTCTAGGAGAAATAAGTTTCTTTGTAAAATTTCTTAATATTTTCCGCAGAACGGTTGCTTAAAAAATGCTTTACACGTAAAGTAATTTTTGAAAGCGAAGGAACACTTCAACAAGATTTCTTGAAAGGCAAAATATCATGGCAGAACTTACTCCCGGCGTTTGGACCCTCGATGCAGCACATACCGAAATCGCTTTCTCCGTGCGTCACGCAGCGGTTTCCAAGACCCGCGGTCGCTTTGAAGAAGCTGAGTCAACGGTAACCGTTGCAGAAAACGTAGCCGACTCCGTTGTTGAGACATCCATCAAGATTGATTCATTGGATACCCGCAATGCTGATCGCGACAGCCACCTGAAGTCTGCAGACTTCTTCGATGCTGAACAGCACCCTACCATGAACTTCAAGTCCACCTCTTTCGAGCTTGACGGCGAAGACTTGGTCGTCAAGGGCGATCTCACCATCAAGGGCGAAACCCGCTCGGTAGAACTCAAGGGCGAATTTGGTGGCGTTGCAACCGACCCCTTCGGTACCACTCGTTTTGGTGTATCTGTTTCCACTCAGATTTCACGCAAGGAATTTGGCATCACCTGGAACGCAGCTCTAGAAACCGGTGGTGTATTGGTTGGTGATAAGGTCACCATCACCATCGATGCTGAGTATGTAGCTCCTCAGGCATAAATTTGATGTGTGAGCAGTAGCTCGC
>NZ_JBHUCN010000002.1:148663-157220 GCF_042677725.1 Rothia amarae | reverse complement strand
ACAGCCTAACTACTTAATGTAACTATATAGATATGACAGAACCCAGCGAATACCCCTCCGAGTGGCTACGCGGAGTATTGGGGCCGTGCGTCCTGCAAATTCTTGCCGACGAAGCCACCTACGGGTACGCCATCATCGGCGCGCTTGAAGCTGCCGGTCTGGGGGAAATAAAGGGCGGAACTCTCTACCCCCTGCTGACCCGCTTTGAAAAACGCGGGCTCGTGCGCACCGAATGGCGTGCAGGGGAGGGTGGACCCGGGCGAAAATATTTTTCCCTTACTCCTGATGGCCGTGCTGAACTCGCACAATCACGAGAGCAGTGGAAGTTCTTTAGTGACCGCGTGAGTGCACTGCTCGCCGAACCAACAGAGCAAACAGATATAGCAAAGGAACAGTCATGAGTGATCTCAAACAGTGGAGTGCGACTCACAAGAAATGGGTGGATGCCTTTGTCATCGAGCTACGCCTGGAGGGAGTTTCTGGCGCGACGATCGGTGACGAGCTGACGACCGTGTTTAGCCACTGCGAAGAAACAGGGGAGGCGCCGGAGCAATCCTTCGGTGCTCCTAAGGATTATGCGCGGTCCCTAGGTTACTCTGTGCCTGAGCAACCTGGCGAGTATGTGAGTATTGTGCTCCCCATGCTCTTGCAGGTGTTCATACTGTTCGTGTTTACTTACTCCATGCGGGCGGTGGCTAACGCCCATAACTTCATGTTGAACGGCGTTGTGCTGGGCTGCTGGGCGGGCTCGCTCGTGGTTATTCTTGCCATGATTTTTGGGCTGAGAATACGCACGCTCATTGAAAAACCGTGGATTCTCATTCTTGGGTTTATTCTTGCCATCGGCCTGGGTGTTAGTGGCGCGATAGCCTCTCAGAAAGATCTGCCACTCATCGTCAATGTGCCTGCTATGCCCGTGGCGGTAGGCTCCGGCGTCCTGTTGCTTGTTGCTACAGCGTGGGCGGTGCGCTCTAGCTATAAAGCGGCGAAAGAGGACGACGATGCGCTGGTCTCCCCGCTAGATTCAGGGCAGGAACAAGAGCGGGCTAAAAAATTGAGCACGATGGTATCTGTTCTCCCGGCACTGCTCATTCCTCTTTACGCAGTGATCGATACGTTGATTTCGTTCTGGATGGTTTAGGGGAGCCAAATAGTTTCTAATTTTAGCTACCGGTGATACATTCCGAACTTGTCACAGTGTCAGCGGCAGATTTTAGCCCTACATTTTCCTTTTAGATGTTCTTATCTAAACCGTAGATAGTTCTCTGCTGTTGATCTTTCGTGGTATCCCGCAAAACATAAGAGCCACTTTTTATCTGCTAACCACCCAGACCATATTGTGCGCACTTCTGGCGGTCGGGCTGAGCCTTGACCATACTGTTGGTTTCGGCGGCAGTCCGGTTAGCATCACTCATTGCTTTGACCTCTTGCGGTGCCGACTCAGCAAATTTGGTGTACCACGCTAAATAAGCATCCCCAGCACCCATCGCCTTAATCTCCTCGGGTGCGGGCAGGATACCATTGCCACACAGGATGTCACCGTACTTCAGATAAGGATCCTCCGGATCCTTCCCCTGTGCAGTCAACGCAGCGGCACGTTCCTCATCTGCTTTCTGCAACTCTTCCGCAGACGCCTTCATCGCCGCGTTTTCCTGCTCATTCGCAGTTAGACCGGGGACGCTCGGGGAGGGCACCTCCGCAGAAGGCGCCGCTGAAGTCTCCTCAGCAGCCGGCGTCTCAGGCGCAACCGCGGGGCTCTCAACCGGTTCTGTATTTTCAACAGAAGCAGAACTCGCAGGTGCTGGTTCACTTTGTAAACTTGGTTCAGCACTGGCGCTACTATCCTCCAACGCAGACTCCGCGCCCAACGCCTCAGGAGTCTCCGACGGATCAGCAGAAACACTCGTCGAAGACTCCGCCGGGGAAATCGCATCAGTATGAGAAGCGCATCCCGTGACAGACCACAGTGCCAACGGCATCAAAGCCAACACAGACAGCAGACGATGTGAAGCCACAGAAAAACGCATAATATCTCCCAGATTGAGGTTCTAACCAGGCAAAACAGCCCTAGAAAATATCATGCGTTAATCAGCGGAAGAAAAGAACTACCGTTCAGTCGCTAGTTAGTCCCACGTCTTCAACACATTTGAGCGGTACGCCTTGACCACAATTTGGAGGCGATCACGTGCGTCCACCTTAGAAGCAATATGAGCCACGTGTGTCTTCACTGTAGGTTCAGACAAAAACAAGGTCGAAGCGATTTCCCGGTTCGAATACCCATCACACAACAACTTCACGACGTCCCTCTCGCGGCTGGTGAGCTGGGACCACTCATAGACGTCGGTAGCCGTCATTCGACGCTCTACCGCCTCTTCCGCTAAATTGTCCACCAGCAACCGGGCGATGGACGGCGAAAGAACCGAGTTTCCCTCATGAACCGATCGGATAGCGTTAATAATGTCCTCAGGCTCAGAATCCTTGACAATATAACCGCTCGCTCCCGCCTTAAGCGCAGGAACCACATAGTCTTCAGAATGAAAAGTCGTAACCGCTAAAACCTTAGTTGAAGGTAAAGCCGCCGTGATTTTAGAGGTCGCATCAATCCCGTTCATCACAGGCATCTGCAAATCCATGAGGATAACATCGGGTTTCAGCTGCAACGCCAAATTTACTGCCTCAGCACCGTCAGACGCTTGAGCAACCACTTCCATATCCTTCTCAAACGTCACAAAAGAGGTCATAGCCTGACGCATGAGGCTTTGGTCGTCTACCACAAGTATTTTCAAAGTATCCATTAGTCCCCAGCATAGCGATTATTCATACTTAAGCAGTACAAAGAAAGCAAAAAGAGAGCGCAAAATCAGTCTTTAGCGGGTATAAATCCGCCGGTTCACATGGAAATATAGAAATGTGCAAAGTAGAAACAACCGGATGGGGTATTTAGACCTCATTAAAAACATGCATTTTTCACCCCCGCCTCGGACCGTTACCGGTTCATTGGCCGTGGGGTATATCCTGCTTGCGCTCTACGATGCCAAATATTTCAAATCAGGCGTTGCAGACGGGGTTCCGCCCCTTCTGTTCATTATCGTGCCGATATCCTATCTGCTGACTATTGGGCTAACATTTTTCCGAAGCCCTCTTGCCATTGGTTCGTTATGGGTACTGCTTATTGCTTTGCACTTCAACCCTCACAATGATGAATTCTGGCGGTTAGCCGCAATCTTTTCTACAGCGATAATTGCTTACTCTATGTCCGCTTGGTTTTGGTTGCCTACAGTCGCTATCTATATTTATTACTTTGCTTTTGGCATGTTTCAGTCTGCGTCTACTGATTCGGTGCAAATTCTGCTAGGGACACTCGGCAACATCATTCCCTTTATCGTGGTTCCCATCGTGGCCCGGTTACAGGTTGAACGCAATACAGCACACAAAGTAGCGTATGAGCAACGACTTGAAGCGGCATATCATGCAGCAGACGAAGAGCGCCGCAATCTTGCGCGCGAACTGCACGACGTCGTCGCCCATGAACTCACCGTTATCGCCATGCAGGCACGAACTGCTCGCTATGCAGATGCTGATGGTAAAGACGAAATCCTCGGGTTGATAGGCACCCAATCACGCACTGCCCTGCAAGAGCTACGCCGCCTGCTGGCGGTTATGCGGGTGGAAAAAGATAGCAAAATGCTCGCACCTGAACACCAGGCAATGAGCTCCGATTTGCGAGAAACCGTTCTCAAACAGGTTAAGCAACTAGAGAACTTTGGGTACAACGTTACCTATGACATCGACGGCGATTTCAGCCAAGTACCTAAAAGCTTCGCGCCCACTTTGTCGCGCGTAGTGACCGAATCAGTCACCAATACCATCAAGCATGGACGAGCAGGGGGCGACGTCGAAGTGCACCTCAGCGCCAGCGACCATGCGCTGGAATATTCGCTCACCAATGACACCGGCAAAACTAAAGACCAGTTGGTCTTCCCCAGCTCAGGTTTTGGTCTCTTAGGACTTACCGAACGCGTGAAACCGCTCGGTGGAACCCTGGAGAGTCACTCTCTTCCTGGCGACCGGTGGATTATGGACCTTAAAATGCCTTTTGAGACATAAAGGCGAATTTACGCTAGACCTTGCCAAATAAAGTAGACAATAGCCGCCACAATAAACCCAATCAGCGCCCAGCGGCGTAGTCTAGTCTCTAAAATCGCAGCTTTAATATCTTCACGTTCTGCGCGGGACTCGTTCGGGTCTACAGGGGCGAGGTTCTTAGGGTTAGTAACCTCAGGCTTAGTCTCTGCTTCAGGGGTTGAAGCGGAGGAATCATTATCGCGGGAAAAAGAAGTCAATGGAACGTCCTATTTCCAGCGAGTCATCATAATCATGCCGGACATCATAAGACCCACCCCGATGGCGATGTTCCACATGCCAATAGCTGCAATAGGGAAGCGAGCCTCAGTGATGTAGAAAGTCATAATCCACAAGATGCCCAGCACCACGAGCGAAAACATAATCACGCGATACCACAGGGGGGTAGGAGAAGCGAACTCATCAACAGTCATCTCTTTAGCAATACGGCGCAGAGCTGCCTCATTCGCCTCAAACTCGCGATCCTCACTGGATACTGATCCTTGAGATGATTTCTTTTTTGCTGACTCAGCCACGTTTCCTCCACGCCCCGAAAGGGAGCTCATCATGTACGGTTTAACCTGAAGATAGACACAGGAATACTGCTGTAAATCTTATCCTTTCATGTGCGTGAAGACCTAACAAATAGCTCATTCATGCGGGTTCACAGGAAACTGTTGACAGGAAGTTCAATGACTCATACCCCGCCATCCTTACGGCAGAACGCTGCGGCGTCCTCCCGCGCTGACCACGCGCGCCCCAAAAGCAAGGGGGGGTGGGCGGTACAAATCTTCGGCGAAATCCTCATCACAGTGGGCCTAGTGCTCCTGCTCTTCGTTGTCTGGCAACTCTGGTGGACCAACCTCGAAGCGAACGCAACACAAGAGGACGCCGTACAATCGCTGTCCCAAGAATTCAAGCAAGCAGCCAAGGATCAGAGTAAGCCCTCCAAGACTTCTGACCATGCTACTGCCGAACCTCAGCCGAACTGGGATCCGCAAACACCTGAAATCACCGCAGAACCTGGCCACGGCGAGGCATACGGTATCGCCTACATTCCACGCTTTGGCGAAAGCTACCAGCGCCCCCTTGCTGAAGGCACCAGCACCGACGTCCTCGACGCCCTAGGGCTGGGGCACTACGACGGCACCGCCATGCCAGGCGACATCGGAAACTTCTCCCTGGCTGGCCACCGCCAAACCAACGGCGCAGTACTCGACCGGGTAGAAGAAATTCAACAGGGCGACCATATTTACATTCAAACAGCTCAAGGCTTCTACACCTACACGGTCTACGAAACCAAAATCGTGTTACCGACCGAAATGAGCGTCATCGCCCCCGACCCCGCTCATCCCGGCGCTCAACCCACCGAGCGTCTTCTCACGCTCACCACCTGCCACCCACGCTACGGCGATACCGAACGCTATATCGTCCACGCAAAATTCGACTCCTGGCAGCCGCTCTCAGCCGGCGCACCAGACGAAATCAAAGCAGCTGTTGGCCTCTAAAACCCTGTCCCAAGAGTAAGGTAAAACCCATGTACGGATGGATTTTTAGGCATCTTCCCGGGCCTCTCTGGATGCGTATTCTGATTGCCATTGCCCTCATAGCGCTAGTGATCTGGTGCCTGTTGGAATTCGTATTCCCCACCTTCGTGGAATACAGCCCCTTCTACCGCGATGTCACCATCGACCAATAGCACTTCTCAGTAACTGGAGGCCCCAAACCTATGACTAAAATTCTCGTAATAGATAACTACGACAGCTTCGTGTTTACCCTGGTGGGCTACCTCGAACAGTTAGGTGCAGACATCACGGTTATCCGCAACGATGATCTCACCGCCGAAGCCACCATCGAACTGGCACAAGAACACGACGGCGTCTTGGTTTCTCCCGGTCCGGGTGCACCAGCAGACGCCGGAGTTATCATCGACGTCATCAAATGGGCCGCAAAAGCACACAAACCCCTGCTGGGAGTATGCCTAGGGCACCAAGCAATTGCTGAAGCATTCGGCGGTACCGTTACGCACGCACCCGAGCTCATGCACGGCAAAACATCCCAGCTGGTTCATCAGAACGAGTCGGTGTTCAAAGACGTACCCAGCCCCTTCACCGCTACCCGCTACCACAGCCTCGCCGTCGTGCCGGAAACTATGCCCGAGGAACTCACCGTCACCTCCACCACCGATAACGGAATCATCATGGGGCTTGCCCATCAAAGCGCCCCCATGCACGGCGTACAGTTCCACCCCGAATCGGTGCTCACCGAAGGCGGCTACCTCATGCTAGGTAACTGGCTAGAAAGCCTGGGGCTCGAAGGTGCAGCCGAGAGGGCGAAATCACTTTCACCGCTCATCGGCTCATAACACCTTCAAGCCCCAGGCTCTATGGTTACAGATCCCGCGGGCGAATTACCTGTTACGGCTAGACGCCGATGCTCTCGGGGTAGGCGACGCACTAGTTTCTGCCGGCGTGGGAGCTGATGCGCTCGCAGACGGAGTAGGCGATGGGTTTCCGCCGGGAGTCAGATCTGCTGCATCGCTATTCTCAGAATCAGCAGGTGCCGAGACCGAAGGAGCTGCACGAGTAGGCACTGGCGCCGCCGTCGGCGTAGGAGTCTGAGCTACCTTAATAGTCACCGTGCTACCCTGCTCAACCGAGCTACCCGCAGCAGCACTCTGAGAAACCACTGTGCCAGCAGGGGCTGAGTTGGTCTGAGTAGTCTCAATGTTGGTGCTGAGCATAACTTCAGAGTCAGAAAGTGCCGCAATAGCCTGATCGCGGGTCATGCCGGTGACATTCGGTACCTGAACCTTACCGTTGGACAGCACAATGTCTACGGTAGAGCCGGCATCCACCTGCTCGCCCGCTTTAGGGGAAGTAGCAACCACCATGCCCGTGGGAACGCTGGCGCTATTGACCGTAGAAGTTCGACCGGCTACAAAACCAGCCTGCTCTAGCGCAGTACGCACGTACGCCTCAGACTGACCGCTTAAATTATCAGGAATCTTCACCTTTGAAGGACCCTTAGAAACCGTCAAAGTTACCTCTGAACCTTCTTCAACCTCAGTACCGGTCACCGGTGAGGTCTTGATGATGTGATCCTTCTCGATCTTGTCCGAGTATTCTTCTTCCCACTTCACCGAAATATTGTTATTGCGCAAAGTGTTAGCTGCTTCTTCGCGCTCCATCCCCTGCATTGCAGGCAGCGCATGGGTTGGAACCCTATTGAGCTCATTCTGGTAGTAGAGAACGGTTCCAATGGAGAACAGTGCCAGAGCCGCAATCAACATGCCGGTGAGAACACGAACCCATGCCTGACGTCGTCGTTTCTTCTTTGCCAGCGCCTCATTGCGCTCGTATTCGTATAGCTCTTCGTCCGTGTATTCGGACTGTGCGTTATCGAACCAGCCTCCCAGACCGGCTTCTTCAACCGGGGGAGCGGTATCGGTGCTCGACGCCGCTGCATAGCCTGCTGCCCCACCGGCAGCTGCACCAGCGGCCGTGGATCCAGTTGCGGAAGTAGCGGCTAAAGCTGTGGTGGGCTGAGTATCCTCACCCGTGTAGAGGGGCGCAGAACCAGGGTGCTGCTCGGCGTCCAAAAGCGCGAAACGGAAATCGCTGGGGGTTTGGAAGCGATCCTGCCGAGACTTAGCCAAGGCCTTACCTAAAACCGCATCGAGAGCCGGCGAAAGAGCCTGACGCGCATGGGCGCTAGGAGCCTCAGCGGTTTCACTTAGATGCTTACCGGCAAGATCGACGTTCGAATCAGCGTTAAAGGGCGAACGGCCACAGAGCATCTCGTAAATGAGGCACGCCGCTGAATATATGTCGCTACGGGAATCTACGGTTTCTCCGCGCGCTTGCTCAGGAGAAATGTAACGGGCAGTCCCCATGACAGTGTTTGCCTTAGTCAGCGAGCTATCAGGTGCTGCCATCGCCCGGGCAATGCCGAAATCCATGACCTTGACTTGCCCAAACTGCTCCTTCGAAACATCTTCATCAGTCCGCGGCAAAACCATCACATTAGCAGGCTTGATATCGCGGTGCACAATGCCCGCATTCGCCGCATATTGGAGAGCCTCAAGAACCTGCGCGCCATAGGCAATAGCCTCATGGACAGGAAGCTCACCGCGTTCGGAAAGAATCGAGCGTAGGGTCTTACCTGGCAAAAGCTCCATCACCAGGAAAGGAACCTGTACCGACTGGTTGCCCTGCGCCGACTCGAAAACACCCGTGTCATAAACACTCACAATATTAGGGTGATTGAGAGCAGCGACAGACTCCGCTTCACGCCGAAAACGAGCGCGGAACGTCTCATCACTAGCATGCTCCGGTCGCAAAATCTTCAGAGCTACCTGGCGGCCCAGGCGAGTGTCTTCAGCCGAGTAAACGGTCGCCATTGCGCCCGAGCCAATCTTCTCATTGACTCGGTA
>NZ_JBHUCN010000002.1:135959-148594 GCF_042677725.1 Rothia amarae | reverse complement strand
TGCGGAAGGCTCAGACGCCGTCGATGCGGACGCTGATTCTGAACGCTGAGAGGTTCCTGAAGCTGAAGACGCGGGGGCGCTAGCTACGTAAACATCTACGCTACTACCTACTTCAACCTTTGAGCCGGAGGTGGGGTTGGTCCGCAGAACCGTGTTAGGATCCGCAGACTTAGATTCTTCATTATGAACCTTCACGTTGACACCTAGTTTAGTGATTTCGTCAATAGCCTCGTCTGCATTCTTACCCTCCAGATTAGAAGGAAGAGTGACCGACTGCGGACCAGTAGAGTACTCCACGGTCACGGTACTACCAGCAGTTACAGCGCCCACAGGAGAAACCGACAAAACAGTGTCCGATTCTTTATCCGAGGTCACTCCGGTTGTTTTAGTGGAGAACCCTAGCGCAACCAGCTCATTCACGACGTCCTCTAACGGGCGACCCTCATAAGCGGCGGCGTCAATATTGACGGTCTGCTCCGCTTTCTGGCTTTCATCCGACGCCGTAGGGGCTGCCACCGTGGAGACCGTGCCCGCAGCGGTAGGGGAGGAGTCTTCTACGGCGTTCTTGGAAGAATTCTGCCCAGCCAACACGAACCAGACAATCATGCCAATAATCGCCAGAGCCAAGAGGAGGGAGACCCACAACCAGCCCGACTTTTTCTTCTCAGGCTCATAAACAGGACGGGAACCGTATGCAGCCGCTGGAGCAACCGCAGGCATCTCCGCCGTGTTGGGCTGAGGGGTGTACTTCTTGCCCGAGCCAAAACGCTTAGCAGAGGGAGCCACCGTGGTGGGAGCAGTCACGACCTGGGTTGACGACGTCTGCGCGCCGTCGGGCAAAAACTTTCCTAGAGTAGGAACAGCCTTGATAGCAGCAGGAATGTCCTGACGGCGAATTGCATCAATAGCAGACGCAAGAGCAGTTGCACTCTTGGGGCGCTCCTCAGGATCCTTCGACAGCAAGCACATAATCAGTGCCGCTGCCGGTGCAGGAATCTTAGTAGGAAGAGCCGGTGGCGGGTCATTGACCTGAGCCAAAGCAATAGCAATCTGTGACTCGCCCGTGAAGGGGCGGCGTCCTGCCAAACACTCATAACCAATGATGCCCAACGAGTACATATCGGATGACGCCGTAGCCTGCTGCCCCGTTGCCTGTTCCGGTGCCAAATACTGAGCGGTGCCCATAACCTGACCGGTGGCGGTGAGAGGTACCTGGTCAGCAAGGCGGGCAATACCAAAGTCAGTAACCTTTACCCGATCGTCCGGAGTGATAATCAAGTTGCCCGGCTTGACGTCGCGGTGCACCAAACCCTGCGCGTGGGCAGCAGCCAGCGCACGAGCGGTCTGCGCCATGAAATTCAAGATACGATCTGAGTCGAGCTTGCGTTCCTTCTCGATAATCGCAGAGAGAGGTTCGCCAGGAACCAACTCCATGACCAAGTAGGCAGAGCCGTCTTCCTCGCCGTAGTCGAAAACATTGGCGACGCCGGGATGATTCAGCAACGCTGTATGGCGCGCCTCAGCACGAAAACGCTCGAGGAAACCGGGATCACCGGTATATTCCTCTTTCAGAATCTTGACCGCAACAATACGGCCCAATACCTTATCGCGCGCTTTCCAAACCTCACCCATGCCACCAATAGCAATACGCTCAGTTAGGTCGTAGCGACCACCTAAGGTCGTTTCAGTTGAGGGTCTCACCTGTTCAACACCGCCTCAAAAATTTGTTTCGCTGCGGGAGCTGCGAGCGATGCTCCCTCAGCGGTATCAACACCTTCATATACGACCGCAACGGCTACTTGTGGATTGTCTGCGGGTGCAAAGCCCGTAAACCACGCATTGTTCAAACCAGTAGTACCGATTTCGGCGGTACCGGTTTTACCCGCTACCTTCACGCCGTCCACCGCAGCACCGGAGGCAATGCCGTTATCCACGTTATTTACCATCCATTCTTTCACCTGCTGAGCGGTATCTGCAGAAGTTGAAGTTCTCCATTTCTCCGCAGAAAACTCATACAGGGTGCTGAGGCTATGAGACTTGACCGACCTAATCAGGTTCGGTTTCATCTGGACGCCGTCGTTGGCGATGGCAGAAGACATCATGGCAACCTGTAACGGGGTGGTCTTGACGTCATACTGACCGATTGCCGCTTGAGCCAGTTGGCTATCAGTCATGCTCGATGGGAAGACCGATTCCGATACCGAAAGCGGGATGCTCAGCGAGGAATCACCATAACCAAAGTTCTGAGCAGTCTTTGCAATTTTCTCTTGGCCCAAATCCATTGCAATTTGGGCAAACGGAGTATTGCACGACTGCGCTAAAGCCCATTCTATGGTGGCATCGGCGCGAGTTGCACATTGACCGTTCACATAGTTGGGCAAACTTGCTGTGGTGCCTGGCAACGGCAGATTCTGTGGGTTAGGAATCACAGAATCTTTGGTGTATTTGCCGGACTCAAGAGCTGCTACAGCATCAATAATTTTGAATGTGGACCCCGGTGCGTAGGTATCTCCGCCAATTGCACGGTTCATCAGCGGACGTGCAGGATCAGCGTTCAAACGCTCGTAAGCTGCCAGAACCGACTCGTTGTTATGCGAAGAAAGCTCGTTCGGGTCATAAGACGGCGAACTCACCAACGCAAGAACCTCACCGGTCCTTGGATTCATTACCGCGATAGCGCCCTTGTGCCCCTGCAACGCGTTATAGGCAATCTGCTGAAGCTGGGTATCGACGGTGAGCTCCACCGTGGCGCCCTGAGCTGAATTACCGCTAAACATTTGCGAAAGACGGTCATAGAACTGGCGGTCTGAAGTGCCCGAGAGCTCCTCATTCATCGCCGACTCTAAACCGGTTGCACCATAAATCGACGAGAAATAACCGGTTAACGAAGCATACGTTTCAGGGTCAGAATAAGTTCGCTGGAAATCATAGCCATCATTAGAAGCAACCGATGAGGCAATCTCAGTTCCGCCGACCACAATAGAACCACGCTGAGAACCATAACTCTCATACATGCCCCGCGAGTTCCACGCATGCTCACCTAGGCGCTTCGCATCAAAGAACTGAATGTACGAGAGAGAACCCAACAAAAGCACAAACACGCATGAGGCAGCGAGCCAAGCGCGGCGAATAGATCTATTCACGAGCATCTCCTACCTTCGTTGAACCCTGATGAGAAGTTTCGCTAATACGTGAGATGACGCTGGTCGCGCCGTCTGCCTCACCCTGGCGACTAATGCTTTCAGGTACATCGTCATAGGTTTCCACCACATGAGGTGCCCGTGCCGAATGAGAAATAGAAAGCAACAGCGCCACAATCACCCAGTTAGCCAACAAGGACGAGCCGCCAGCAGACATAAAGGGCGTCGTCAGACCGGTCAATGGAATCAACCGAGTCACACCACCAATGACCACCAGCAACTGAATAACCATTACCAGCGAAAGACCTGCCGCCAGCAGCTTACCGAACGCATCCGGAGTACCCAGCGCCGCGCGCATACCGCGCGTCACTAGTAACAAGAAGAGCATCAAAATCGCACCCAAACCGAGCAGACCCAGCTCTTCACCTAAGGCAGTGATAATCATGTCTGAATTAGAGAAAGCCACCAAATCTGGGCGGCCATTGCCCCAACCCCGACCAAACAAGCCACCAGAAGCCAATCCAAACAGCCCCTGAACTACCTGACCAGAACCGCCAAAAGGCTGATTGTAGATCTCAGGATCAAACGCATGAACCCACGCATAAATACGGTAATGAACATGGCTAATGAAGTTATACGCCAGAACGCCACCCACAGCCACAAACACCAGACCCAGCAAGACCCACACAATGCGGCCTGTTGCCAAATACAACATGCTCAAAAATAGACCGAAGAACAGAATCGCCGAACCTAAATCCTTCTGCAAAACCAGAACACCAATGCTAATCAGCCAAGCAACAAACATCGGCGCTAAATCACGAAAACGCGGCAGACGAACCGGACCAACCTTCTTGCCCGCCAGCAAAATCAAATCACGATGAGTCGAAAGATACCCGGCAAAGAAAACAGCCAAAGCAATCTTGGCAATCTCACCCGGCTGGAAAGTACGCCCCAGAACCGAAATCCAGATACGCGCACCATTAATCTCCACACCTAAACCGGGAACCAACGGCAATACCAGCAGAACTAACGCAATAGCCAGCGACGTATAAGTAATCCGTCGCAAACCCCTATGATCCTTTAAGAAAAACAGCGTGACAGCCGAAGCAACCATCGCCACGCCCGTCCATATAATCTGAGCCGCGCCAGCGTTCGCTGCCGTCGTCAAGTCAATACGGTAAATCATCGCTAACCCGATGCCGTTGAGCGCCACCACGATCGGCAAAATAAACGGATCAGCAAAACGCGCACGCACATACAAAACAATGTGAATCAACAAAGCGCCAATACCCAGCACACCGGCAGCCAACAACCACGTGGTATCCCCCTTCGCAACAGCCTCAGGATCAACCATCCACATACTCGCGGGGCAAATAGCCACAGCAATCAGCGTAAAGAACAACTCAACAAACCGGCGCGGCCTCGGAGTAGCAACCCCTGCATCACCGTGCGAATCAGAACGCCTTAAACCAAAGAAATTAGCCACCAGAACCCTCCGATGCGCTCGCACTCGGCGTTACCGTAATAACCGAACCGGGGCTCGGCGAAGGGCTCGCGCTTTGAGAAGCAGAAACCTTCTCTTGCACCGTAGCCTGAGTCTCAAGATCATTCACGATACGCTTGGTCTCCTCCAGATCCTGGGCAGTAATAGTGCTCTTCACCAATGATTGGGAATACTCGGGCAACTTATCGACGTCCACATCGGTTTCCTCCACTACTTCATAAAAATGGAGGGGGCCAACCGACTGCGGAATACCGCTAAACACCGCAACTTTATTATTGTTGACACCCACGTAATACTGGTGCGAAACCCATGAGAAAAAGGTAAGAACGCTCGCCAAAAGCACACCAACGACCAGCACCGTAGTAAAAATGCGTAAGGGCCACTTAGCGCGTTGGTGCCGCTCTTCACCAGCTAACATGGCTCGAATTTCTTCAGGAAGTTCTGAAGGATCTTCAACTGGCTCAGGATGCTCGGTGTTCACCAACGTTGCCCGGCGCTCTACCGTACGAGTTGTCACCGCCGGAATCATGCCGGTGTTAGTGGCATTCGCTGCAGCTCCCACAATAATGTGCGGGCGCTCGTCCAGCTCTTTCCGCAAAACCGCCGCCGACGAATCATCCTGGTCATCAGGGCGCTCGTCCATGCCCGCGGACTCCGTCATCATGTTCAGCACGCCATCAGAGAATGATTCCCCGCGCCACTTGCCGTGGCTCAGAGCATGACGAAGCTTCACATTTCCTGGAAGACGACGGCGCCACTTACTTGTTGGGAGAGAACCGTCGGCATCTTCTTCATCCAACGGTTCAAAAGTCACATCCGCTTCACCGTGCTCGGTGACCCGGTGCTCAGGATATACTTCGCCCAGCAGCGTGCCGTCCTGCGAATATCGCCGAATCGGAATAATAGGTTGCGGCGACGTCACCGCCTGAGAGAGCGAATCCTCCGCAATAACTGCCAACGTGACAACAGTGATGTTATCCGGGGCCCCACGATCAAGCGTGAGATTAACCAGCATGTCTGTAATCTCTTGCAAATCGTTGGTAGAGCGCATGATGGATTCAATCTCATCGTTGCTCACCACGGTGTCTAAACCATCCGAACTCAGCACCCACTTTTCGCCAATTTCGGCGTCCAGGCTTTTGAGTTCTAGTTCGGGGGAGGCGTCGACGTCGCCCAGCACCCGCATCACCACGTTCTTGTGGGGGTGTTTCTCTGCTTCTTCTGGGCTAATCCGCCCTTCTTCGAGTAGGCGCTGAACAAAAGTATGATCGGTAGTAATCTGCTCAAAGCCAGATTCGCGCAGGCGATAAGCCCTCGAATCCCCAATATGCGCCAACTCAATTTTTTCGCCGTCAATCAGCAGGGCGGTGCAGGTGGTTCCCATCCCAGCGAGCCGGGGGTTGAGGTCTACCAGCTCATTCATGATGATGTTGGCGTTGGTAATCTCATCCGCCAGATAAACACCAGCAGACCCTTGGAAACCCGAATGATCCAGGGGGGTGAGGTCTAAAACGGTGGTCGCTGAGGCGACGTCGCCACCTGCATGCCCGCCCATTCCGTCTGCTACAACGGCAAGGTAATGGCCTGCATAACCGGAGTCGTCATTTTTTGAGCGTACCCTACCCACATCAGAGCGCGCGGCGAACTGGAAAGCGATTCCCATAGGTTATGGCCTCAACTGCATGGTGGTGCGGCCTACTCGAAAGTCAGAACCGGGCTCAATGGGCACAGCGCGAGTCAGGCGCGTACCGCCAACGAAGGTGCCATTAGTTGAACCGAGATCCTCTAAAAACCAGCGTGACCCCTGAGGGAAGAGACGGGCATGGCGACCGGAGGCGTAGTCGTCCTGCAAAGAGACCTCAATATCGGTAGCGCGCCCCATCGTGACGGGCTGATCGGTCAGGCGCATTACCGCCCCTGCCTGAGCGCCATCGGTAATAACAAGCTGGGTGGGGCGTGCAGGCGGCGCCGGCTGGGTCTGCCGCGGTTCAGCGGACACCTGATCTGCAGCGGGGACAGCTCGTGCAGTACGGAAATTGCGCCCCACGCCGAGATCGCGGCGTGCTGCCGCCAAAATCATGAAAATGAAGACCCACAGCAACGCCAAAAACGCGAAGCGTAGCAGGGTCACGGTAATTTCAGAAGCCATTTAACGTTCACTCCTTGGAACCATCAGGCGAAATACGATGCGCGCCCTGCCCATAGTCAACACCGAGCCATTAGAAAGTTCCCTGCGACCCACGAGCTTCTGACCATTCAGATAGCTTCCATTCGTAGAACCGAGATCAACGGCAAGGTACACGCCGTCTTGCTCAATAATCTCAAGATGACGGCGGGAGACACCGGTGTCATCCACCGTGATGTCGGCATGGGAACTGCGACCAATAACCACCGGCAAAGAATTACACGAATAGTTCTGCCCGTTAATTTCTAGAACTACCTGGGAAGGTGCGGGTCGCGGCGGGGAATACGATGCGCGGGCATTCTCCGACAAATACGCCACGGGAGCGGGGCGCTGAACCTGCTCGGGTGAAACCGACGAAGGTTGCGGGCGCGCAACTCGCGGCGCGCGCGAACCCGGGCGCGTAATACGAGTAGGTAAAGGATCCTCTTCCATTGCTGGGTACTGAGCACCAGCGGGTACCGAGCGTCGAGGACGTTGAGTAGTTTCAGCAGTGCGGGGGGAAGCCTGCGGTGCCGCAACTTTCTCCTGCGCCGAGCTCACCAGAAAATCTCCGGCCTCTACGGCGTCGTCCACCGAAAAAGTTACGCGAACCGAACCGCGCAACGAGTAGCCCTGGGCGCGGGCGTGCCGAATAACGACGTCGCACAACTCCTCAGCCAGAGGCGCACCCCAGCCTTGGATGCGCGGGAAGTCTTCTTCAGCAAAATCAATAGTGAAGACGTTCGGCGCAATCGTTCTGCCCGACGAAATGGAATATGCCTTGTTATCCATCGTGGTACGCACGCGATTAGCGAGGTCAACTGGTTCAAACTGAGAGCCGCCCTTAGAAAAGGTGCCGCGTACGGCCTTTTCTAGGCGCTGCTCAATTTTGTTGATGAACCCCATGCTTGGCCTCCTCGAGTGGTATCAGGGCAGATGCTCAACCTATGAGTTGAACAGCATAGCCATTCTTCTTGTGGATAACCTGAGAGCTAAGTTCTCACTTTCTCAAACAAACTGCCCAATCTAAGTTGAGAATTCAGCACACAGTACAGCACCCAGTCTAGTGGAAAACCTGAAAGAACCTCGGAGAATAGGTTAAGGAGAGGTTTTATTCGCTGTTGTGAGCCAGTGCATGAGGGGTAAATTGGACGGGTTATTGATTTCCCGTGTATAGTTTTCTCTGTTGTTATCTGACTTTGGTTCAGAAAACAGTGAGCGCAAGTGGCGGAATTGGCAGACGCGCTGGCTTCAGGTGCCAGTGATCGCAAGATCGTGGGGGTTCAAGTCCCCCCTTGCGCACAGCGCGTAAAGCCCCGATTCGAAAGGATCGGGGCTTTTTTGTTTCAAAAATTTGGGGGTCGAGGTACCAGATGGGTGAGCGAGATACCGTTTTAAAACGGTATCTCGCTCACCTTTCTAGTACTTGACATGGGGTGTTGTGAGCGGGGCAGCGTTTTATGGCGAATACCCCCTAGGGCTGCGCCATAAGAGAGACAGGGCGCTCTTTACTATTAACAAGAAGCTTCTTTTTGACAGTTGAAAACCCGCGCTTTTGAAAGTACCCCCTATTCCCCCGGTGCACGCGGCGTGAAACAGAAGCGATCATTGCATTTCCCCTGCAACAAAGGTGGGAGAGTTGAGCCGTAGCTCCTCTCCCACCTTTATCTTTATGAACTGGAGAAAGCGTTATTTCTCTACAACGTCAGGAGTAATTTTTGCCGTGAAGTAACCGGTGGTAGCAGCTAAGCTAGGACTTCGTACCGAGGTGTACAGGGCGGTGGATTCGTTTAGTAGATACCGTCGGGTGAAATTGCCCTCTTGTTCTTGTCCTTAAGGACGCTGGAATCTACTGGCAAAGTCTGAGAAAGGGACGCGCCATTCACAGCAGTTACCACAATTTTGTTGGTAATACGGTTAACGCCAGCTAGACCGTCTCCAAAACTGAACAAAATATCAGGCAATGCGTTACCGCCGGTTGCGAGGGGCGGAATGGACGTGCCTGCAGGAATCGTCCATGTAAAAGTAGTGGTGCGGGTAGCTGCGGTGTAAGTCCTGGTACCGAGGGTTCCGTTTGAGCTACCAATGATGAAGCTACGCTGGGTCGTCGTATTGGTGTTGAGGCCTATGACGTTGATGGTGAGAGTCACTGGCTTGGTGAGGGTCTGAGTGGAGCCGTTGCTCGTTCCAAAGTTCAAGTAAACCGAGTTCTGCCATCCATTAGCTCCCCCGCCTCCATCAAAGTTGACGGCGAAAATACCGGAAGCTGCATAAGCGGGAACAGCGGCAGAGGCGATAACAACGGGAACAGACCACGCTGCGCCAGTAAGAGTTTGACGTCGAGAAATATTCACAAAAAATCCTAGGGGAGAACTAAAGCTCCTCTTTGAGAGTAGCCTCGGGGGAAATACTGAACAGAGCGTACTAAATAAAAGAAAACCTGCATAGGGTATTGTGAGCGGTTCCGCTCGATAACTTACTCATTCAATGGAAGAAAGCCCCGAAGCTCTCAAGAAAATTTGGGCTCCGGGGCATATCTCGTCCGCGCAAGCTTTTATGCCTCGGTACCTTCATTGGGGCGCTTGCCCAGCGAATCGTCCAGGCGCAACAGCCCCGAGCCGTCGTCGCCCACCATCTTAATCTGCGCAAGAATCTCCGAAACAGTAGCTTCCTCTTCAATCTGTTCATTAATAAACCAGTTCAAAAGAGGGCGGGAGTCGAAGTCGCCAGCCTCGTCTGCCTCGCGGTAAAGATCGCGAATGGACGCCGAAACTTTCTGCTCGTGCGCCAGCGCTGCCTCAAAAATCTCGGCGGCGGAAAGGCCCTGCTTAATAGTGTGGGCGGGGATAGCGCCAATATTGGAGTGGTTACCGCGGTCGGAAAGGTGCTGAATGAACTTGTTCGCGTGAACAATTTCCTCATCAGCCTGACGGCGCAACCATTCGCTCATGCCCGGTAGATCCTGCTCGTCAGCTTCGATAGCGAGCTGGCGGTAAACCATGGACGCGGCGAATTCGAGGGTGATTTGATCTTGGAATTTTTTCTCTAGTTCTTTATTCATCTGCATATTTAAAAATTTACCTCCCGGGGCAGGCGTTGTCACCATTATTTACGGATCATGACGCCGGGCGGGAGTCGGTGAAGGGGCTTGTCATAGCTCGTTCATCACATTTAGCAAAAATAAGTTTGCAGAAGTGCAATTTTTGCAGAACTGTAAGTAATATAGTTTCGTTCGCTTACCTATTCCCACGTGCTATCGCATCTGATAGCTACCGAGAAAATCTAAGCAACCGCCTTACTCTCATCGGTTCGAATCCAACAAGGATCCATTCACCAGAAGGTTTTTACTTGTCAACAGCAACAACAGAAGTTCGTTCTGCGGAAGCGTCTAAGAGTCCGGTCATGACGCACCGTCAGATCATGCTCGTCATCATCGGCCTTATGGCCGGCATGTTCCTATCATCGCTTGATCAAACAATCGTCTCCACCGCAATCCGAACTATTGGCGACGACCTCCACGGACTTGAACAGCAGGCATGGGTTACCACCGCCTACATGATCACCTCCACCATCACCACCCCCATCTACGGCAAGCTCTCCGACATGTACGGACGACGCCCGCTCTACATCTTCGGCATCATCGTATTCATCCTGGGTTCTTTGCTCTCCACTTTCTCTACTTCTATGGCAATGCTCGCAGCATTCCGTGCTTTCCAGGGAATCGGTGCAGGCGCGCTGATGTCCTTGCCCATGGCAATCATGGGTGACATGCTCGCACCTCGCGAACGCGCTAAATATCAGGGCTACTTCTTAGCTATCTTCGGTATCTCATCGGTCATTGGCCCACTGGTTGGCGGACTCTTTGCAGGCGCAGACAGCATCTTCTGGATCACTGGCTGGCGCTGGGTATTCCTCGTGAATGTTCCCATTGGCCTCGTAGCCCTCGCTATGGTGTGGAAATTCCTCCGCCTACCCTCCTTTGGCGAAGCAAAAGCAAAGCCTCGCGTAGACTGGTGGGGTGCGACCTTCGTCGTTGTGGCACTGGTACCCTTGCTCCTCGTAGCTGAACAGGGCCGCGAATGGGGCTGGGCTTCGGCAACCTCGATTACCTGCTACGTCGTCTCTGCTGTGGGCTTGCTTGCCTTCATCCTCACTGAATCCCGCATGGGCAACGACGCGATTATTCCGCTGCGTCTCTTCCGCTCCAAGCCGTTCTCGATGGCAACCATTTTGGGCACCCTCGTAGGTTTTGGCATGTTCGGTGCCATGATGACCATTCCGCTGTTCTTGCAGATTGTTCTTGGCCTGACTCCCACCGAATCAGGCTTTGCAACTCTGCCCATGATGGCGGGCATCATGCTCTCCTCGATCGTCTCCGGTATCTTGGTTTCAAAGACCGGCTCCTACCGCATCTTCCCGATTACCGGTACTTTCCTGGTGGCATGTGGCTACTTCTACCTGACCTTCATGACCATTGACCGCCCCCTCTGGTTCTTGATGATCGGCATGTTCATCATCGGACTGGGCCTCGGTCAGCTCATGCAGTCCCTTACCCTGGCAGCACAGAACGCCGTCGCGCCGTCCTACATGGGCGTAGCAACCTCGGCCGCTACCTTCTTCCGCCAGATTGGCGGCACCATGGGTACCGCGATTCTGCTCTCCATTCTGTTCTCGGTCATGCCCACCAACATTACCCACGCCATGAGCAATGAAGGGGACCTGCGTAACGGTCTCGACGCCGCACTCAACCCCACCGTGGCAACCGCACCTGCAAACCAGGGCGTCATGGATCAGATGTGGAACAACATCGTGAACCCCGTGAAATCCAATATTCAGACGCAGCTCGACGGCGCTACCGAACAGATCAACTCGAAGATTCCGGCAGGCACCCCTGCTGAGGTTCGCGCCCAGGCTTTGAACTCTGCGGCAGAACAGGCACACGCCAGCGTAATCGACGGCAAGCTCGCAGTGGACTGGTCTGACGACGCCGAGCGCGGCTACTGGGTAGACCAACTCGCACCCAAGATGGCAGAAGAAGTCGCTAACAAAGCTGACTCAGAAGACACCAATTCTGATGCCTCAGCTTCAACCTCAGACACTTCATACCTCAACGGTGCAGATGCTCGCCTGACTCGCCCCTTCATGGAAGGCTTCAACGAGTCAACTCTCGCTGTCTACCGCGTGGGCTTGGGTGTAATCCTTGCGGCATTCGTTCTAACCCTGTTCTTCAAGGTTCCGCCGCTACGTAACGTCTCCGGTCTTCAAGAAAGCGCCGACGCCGCAGCAGAAGCCGCAGCCGAGAACGCTGATAAACAGCGCGACCTAGACCGCGAAGGCGCAGTTCTCCATAGCCAGGTAAAAGACGCCTCCACCGGGGCCCTTCCCGTGCAGGTGATTGCAGCAGCAACCGACGCAGATAAAGCCAAAGATTCCGTAACAAACAACGAATCAGAGGCTCACTCTGGTGCACTCTCCACTGATGAAGCTACTGTAGACACAGCGAACCAGCGCGTGGGAAAACACGGCGAAATTCGCGCAACAGAAGCCAATGAACCAGGAGAGCCCGTGAAGCACGCTCAGCCGCGCCACACCGCCGCTATTGAAGAAACCGAAACTCCTGCAGGATTCACCCGGACTACCCAGCCCACCGCTGAAGCCCTGCTTGCAGATTCAACCAACCGCCGTCGCGATCTGCCGGTAGACCAGTCACCTCTTAAGAAATGGTTGCCCGCAGCAGGCATTTCAGCTGCCGCTCTTGCAAGTGGTGGGGTGCTGTTCTCGGTGCTGCGACGTCGTCGCAACCGCTAAGCGGTAATCACTGACTGAA
>NZ_JBHUCN010000002.1:0-135899 GCF_042677725.1 Rothia amarae | reverse complement strand
CGGGTTTGTACCAGTTAGATAGCACCGTACTGGTCATTTAGCTGGTACCTGGTGAGTTAGCTGGTACAAACGGTTTGAGCAACTAAAACCGTAGGACGCGCGGTCCGCCGTCCTCGCCCTCAGAAAGGTGAGGGTTGGATGCCGAATCCGCCGTCTCTGTCTGCTGCGCGAAGTCGCTGCTGGGGGCAAAACGGGTGGTCTTTCCGCGCGTCTGCGACCCTGTAAGAGATGCAACCCCGGCAGATACAGAACCACTCTGGGAGGCACCGGAACTAGCGGTGTATGTGCTAAAAGAGTCCGAGGATTTATCGCCGTGAACGGGCACGAGCTTAGCCGCATAATCAGATACCGAAGGAGTCTCCTGCACTCCGTACTTCTCCGGATTGGAACGCACCTTTTTCTCATGGTGCGCTCGCGAAAACCACGCTATGGGGCCAAAAATAGGTAGTCCTAGCGCCAGCAGTAGCCACCCAATTTTCTGCAGCTCATTGAAGTAAGGATTGCGGTGAATCGTAAAAACGCAGAAAAGTGCCAGTGCCAAAGATGCAAAAACGGCGATAAGGATAGCCCAGCTTAGCATCTCCGGCGGCAGGTTGGTAGCGGCAACATGAGTCATGCCATCTACCCTAGCGGTTTAGCCCAACTCGTGCCGTAAAGCGGTGAGCAAGTCTGTTTCGAAGAACGTGTAACCGCTCTGTTCGAGCTTGGAACAGCTCACATTTTGGTCTGCGAGAGCTAGTTCATCGGCGCCCTGTTTTTTGAGCAGAAGTTGAGGCCCCAGGCGGGGAATGGGCAGAACGACCGGGCGATGTACCGCTTGCCCCACGGTCTTTGCCAACTTTTTAGCGGTAACGGGGGTGGGGGCGACGGCGTTGACCGGACCTTCGAGACTGTCCGTGAGCACGGCGTGTACATAGATGCCCGCAATGTCATCGAGCGAAACCCAGCTTTGCATATTTTCGCCCTTACCCACTGCGCCCCCGGTGCCGGTGAGGAAGAGGGGGAGCTGTAGCCGCAGGGCTCCACCCAAAGCACTTTGGACGACGCCGGTGCGCACGTTCACCACGCGGATTCCGGAGGCACGCGCTGGCTCGCAGGCGGCTTCCCATACCTGACATACTTCGGCAAGGAAATCGTCGCCAGCCGCAGACTCTTCACGCAGCAATTCTCCTGCACGCGATGAGCCGTAGTAGCCAATAGCTGAAGCACAGATAAAGGCACGCGGTCCACCGGTCGGAGCCAGCTTTGCCAATGTTTCCGCTAGTAAAGTGGTGGATTTTTGACGGGATTCGAGAATTTTCTTTTTGTTCTTTTCGGTGAAGCGCGTGTTAATGGATGCTCCGCCGAGGTGAATGACGGCGTCTGCGCCGTCGAACGCCGCGAGATCGATGGTGCCCTGGTCTGGATCCCAAGCAAACTCGTTGGGCGAAGAAGGTTCCTGGCGCACAAGCGTCCGCACAGTGTGTCCGCCGCCGGTGAGAAGTGCGCGTACCTGCGTGCCCACCATGCCAGATGCACCGGAAATCACCACGGTTTGCGGTTCAGAGTCATAGCGGTCGTGGAAGAGAAGATCGGCTTCAAGCCTGCGATTGCGCTCGTTGAACATAGCTTCCACAAAGTTTGTGATTCGCCGTTGCGCCAAAGGCTCAGTCTTCTTGAGCGCGGTGCCGAGCAATGACGTCGCACGGTGAGCTACCGATCGGGGCAGAGTCTTGAGCGCGGGAGAGACCGGGGTGTTCTGCGCATGGGGGAGTGCTTCAAAATCTACGGTGTCCCGAATAATGGTTTGGTTCGAGGTGGTGAGAAAATCGTGGGTGTGTTCCCATGATTTCAACGGCCCGGAAACCATGCGATCGGCAAAGGAATCTTCTGAAAGAGCGGTCTGTTCGCTCACCCATTTTTGAGTGAGAAGTCCACGGGTACCTGGTACTGCTGCTTGCACCACCGAGGTGTTTCCTGGTTCTAGTGACTGTGCTTCTTTTTCTACAGACCCTGCCCAGTGAGGCGTCAAGCGGGTGAGGGCGCCGGGGCGGCGATGCCACTGAAGCACTGTCTCTAACGGAAAATTGACGGTTGATAAGTGAGAATACTGGGTCATGAGGTCTTTCCTATCGGGATATTTTACTTCACAGTATCACTCAGTACCCTTACGAGTAAGCAAAACATAAAATAAACCGCCGGACTCTCCCCCTACATAAGGGCGAATCCGGCGGCTCACGGACGGCGCAACCAGCGAGTTTTAGGCTACTTACTTTACTTTTGCGCCAAAGTTGGTACCTACATGCTGGGAATAGCGGTAGAAGAATGCAGCGGTAGCGTCGCGGTTAATGGGATCTGCCGGGCGGAACGTGCCGTCGTCCCAACCGGTTGCAATGCCTCGTGTGTACATCCAGCTAATCTCCTTATAGAAAGGGCTCTGCGGGGTGAGGTCGCTGAACTGCGAATGGCTGGGAGCAACATAGTAGGGCTTGCCTGCAAAACGGTAGAAGAACGCTGCCATAGCTCCACGCTGAATCTTCTCGTGCGGGCGGAACGTGCCGTCGTCCCAACCGGTGGTGATGCCCTGATCGGCGAGCCAGGAAATCTCTTTATAGAAAGGATCGCCCGGTTTTACATCGGTGAACTTAGAGGTTGCCGGAGCAGTATATTCCGGTGAACCCGCTGCGCGGTAGAAGAACGCTGCCATAGCGGCACGCTCGGTTTGTTCGTGGGGGCGGAACGTACCATCTTCCCAGCCGGTAGTAATCCCCGTGTTAGCTAGCCACGTGATCTCATTATAGAACTGGTAATCGGGGGTGACGTCGCTAAATTCAGAAGCAGAAGTACCTGCCAGCTCAACGGTAGTACGCACCTGGGTACCCACTACGCCGGTGGGGTCGGTGAGGGTAACTTCGTGCTGACCTGCAGAAAATTTGTGTCCAGCTAACGAGAGATCTATCTTAGCGGCGCCGTCCTGTACCGGTACAGTGCCGATTTTTACGCCGTCCACAGCTACATCAAGCGAGGAAAGCGCAGGCACACCGTAGCTCTGAGTCGCAAGATTAGAGACGTCGAAAGTAAGTTTTCCTGCCAGGTCGTAGGATTTCGCAACGTTCTCCACGCGTACGCCCTGCTTCTCATAACGAGCCGAAACAGTGCCCTGCTCGCGCAAGTAATTCACAAAAGCGTCGGAATCAACCAGCGCGGTGTCTTTAGCATTGATGCCCTTGGACAGTGTGGTGAAATTATCGCCACCACCAAGCAAGAAAGAAGGAACGGCAACGGTGAAAGTATCAGAATCCTGAACTTCCTTACCATCCACAAAAATCTGCTGAATATGATTGCCACGCTGAGCGTAGCCAGCAGCATCTGCAGTACCTGAATAGGTGTATGTAACGTTCTTAGACAAACCAAGCTGCAAGTAGGGGCGCGCCGCCATGTTGCCGGCGGCATCCTGCTGCCACTGTTCCTCGAGAACCTGCTTGAGCTGAGCGCCGGTGAGCTCGGTCGTCCACAAGTTATTGGCAAAGGGAGTCACCGCGACGGCGTCGGCAACCTTCAAATCTCCTACAGCAGTAGAGAGTGAAGTACGCAGGCCGTTGGGGAATTCATCGCGCAAACCGCCGGGGTTCACAATGCCGATATCGGCGGGGGTGCGGCCGGTCGAATTCGCCGCCGCCAGGTACATATCCGCTACTAAGTGACCCATCGTAGATTCGCGGTCGCGCTGGTCAAAACCACCGCGGTTAGCGGCTTTAGCGGGATCCCAACCGGTAGTGATTTTATCTTTTAGAGTGGCAACCTTTTCGTTGCCCTTCTCAGCGGCGTAAGCGTTAGCATCGGTAAGGATTTTGTTCGTCTGGGTCAGTACCGGATCGGCAGCAATTTCCTCCGGAGTAGGGGATACCGCGCGCTTATGTAGAGTACTGGTATAACCCACAACGTTGTTCTGAGAATCAAGGGAGAGGGTGACATCACCCAGGTTATCGCCATAATTGCCGGTCTGAATAACGGGACGAGTTTTACCTGCCTTACCGGGAACCGGTGCATCCATCACGTATTCCTGGTGAGTGTGACCGGTGAAGATCGCGTCTACCTTCGGCGAAGTGTTGGCAACAATCGGATCATTCAGATTGGAAACATCTACACCCTGGTGGTATTCCGCCACAATGACGTCCGCTTCGCCGTTAGCCTCGTTACCATCAGAGAGCTGGTCTGCATACTTGTTAGTTGCTGCTACGGTGTCCCCGAAGTTCACGCTGGCAAGGGCTGAAGGGTCGGTGAGTTGCGGAGTTTCGGTGGTTACGGTTCCAATGACGCCGATTTTTGTGCCGTCAGGGCTGGTCACAATCGTAAAAGGTTCTAGAGCTGGTTTGCCGGTTGCTTTATCGGTAACGTTAGCGCCCAAAATGGGAAAATCTGCAGACTGAGAAATACGGTTCTGCAAATCAGCCAGACCTTTGTCAAACTCATGGTTTCCCGCGGCGCTCGCCTTCAAGCCCAGAGCGTTGAGGTAGGAGATGGTGGGTTCGTCGTCCTGCACGCTAGAGACGTAGAGCGAAGCGGAGACGTTGTCGCCTGCCGAAAGCAACACTGAATTGGAGTTTTCGGCGCGCTGCTGCTGAACGGTGTTAGCTAACCCGAGCCCAATATCCATGCTGATGCGACCGTGAAAGTCATTGATATTCAGCAGTTGTAGCTCACGCGTTCCGTCTGCTGCCTGTGCGGGCAAGCAGGTGAGGGGGATGACGACGAGGGCCAGGGAAAGTGCGCCAGCAGCACCGGCGCGGTTCAAGCGAGAAGTCACGGTTGAATCCTTAGGATGAAATGTGTGTTTTATTCCACTTCACAGAGTAGCCGGTGAGAGTGAATCTGAAATGAACGGCTCACAAATATTCCTGAGAATCCGCGGAACCCAAAAAGGAAAGACCTTTTGATATGAGTAAATGAGTGAAAAGTCATTATTCTTTCTCGCTTTAAAACCGAAAAACCTCTTAATTTTTGCCCTCAAACATGGTTATATTTGTAGGCGGAAGAACCGACAATCATTTCGTCGGCAAGTAATTTGCGCGATTAACCCCATGGTTTCTTCCTCAAAACTCCCCATTCCCCTTCCCCATACTGTGAAAAGATTTATGTTCAATATCCCCCGCATAGCTATCCGTTCAACAGCTCTCTCTGTAGCGTTCGCCCTGCTTGCTACCAGCATTCCCGCGCAGGCTGCTCCAGCGACAACCCAAGACTTATCCACACTGACTAATGGTTCAGAAACTAGCCAGGTGCAAGAAGCACTCCCTGAATCCGACGTCCTGAAACCTGCCCAGCTCGAGGCGGCTCCGCCCGTCACCGGCGATGGCAACCCGGGCGCTACGATGGGTCAAGGTCTCAAAAAAATGTCTCAAACTGCTAATCTTTCTGAGGCTTCTCTCAAAGAGGCGCAGCAAGAGATTAAAGCTGCTCAGGACGGAAAGGATGTTGCAGTGAGCGCTCGCGAGTTTGACTCTGCACTGTCCGACGCCACCGAGCAGTCGAAGGAAAAAGTGACCTCCGGCGCCGCCGCAGTAGCCATCAGCCCCACCGGCTCTGGCGTGTTGGGTATGGACGTCTCCGGCTGGCAACCTATCGTCGACTGGGATGGCGAGTACTCTAAAGGTGCACGATTCGCCTATATTAAAGCGACCGAAGGTGATAGCTACGCCTCGCCGTCCTTCTCTAACCAGTATGTAGGTTCCACAGAGGCCGGAATGATGCGCGGTGGCTACCACTTTGCTATTCCTACTCTCGAATCCACCGGCGCAGAGCAGGCGCGCTACTTTATCGCTAACGGCGGCGGGTGGAGTGCTGACGGGCGCACCTTGCCCGGTCTGCTCGATATTGAGTACAACCCTTATTCTCAGCTGGGTAATATGTGCTACGACCTCTCGCCAGCTCAAATGCGTGCATGGATTCAATCTTTCGTTGATGAATACCGCCGTATTACGGGGCGTTACCCAGCTGTGTATTCCACCGCGAACTGGTGGAATACCTGCACCGGCAATTCCACCCTCTTCAACTACCTACCTCTACACCTGGCTAGCTACAGTTCGACCCCCGGCGCGATGCCCAGCGGCTGGACTAACTATGACATCTGGCAATACACAGATGACGGCCCCTTTAGTGGCGACTCCAATGTTTTCAACGGAACTTTGAGCGACCTTCGGAACTTTGTCACAGTGCCCACCTATAAACCCAAGGGCGCGCCTGCTACCGCAACCATGACTTTCCGCGACGTCCCTACCTCTCACCCGTTCTATAGGGAAATCACGTGGTTAGCTAATGCCGGCATCTCTACTGGCTGGGCTGATCGCACTTACCGACCTGACGAGAGCAATAGCCGTGCGGCGATGGCTGCCTTCCTCTACCGTCTGTCGGGTTCACCTGCATATACTCCTCCGGCAAAGTCTCGATTCAAGGACGTTCCCACCTCGCACCCGTTCTATAAGGAAATTAGCTGGCTAGCGGCAACCGGTATCACCACCGGCTGGGATGACGGCACCTTCCGTCCCGATGAGAACATCAGCCGTGCCGCTATGGGCGCTTTCCTCTATCGTTTAGCAGGTTCACCTTCTTACGCTCCTCCGGCACGTTCTGCCTTCAAGGACGTTCCCACCTCGCACCCGTTCTACAAGGAAATTAGCTGGTTGGCATCAAATCAGATTACTACTGGCTGGTCCGACGGCACTTTCCGGGCAGAAGACGCGATTAGTCGAGCAGCAATGGCGGCATTCATTTACCGTTACTCGCGTATTGCATAAAGCCTAAACGAGAACTAAAAAATACACAGTTCCGGTAAAAATACATGCTAAAGATTGTATTTTTGCCGGAACTGTGTATTTTTTTGAGCAATTAAGAAAGCTATATCCTAAGCGGGCACGGCGAGAAAGCGGGGTGAGGTGAGTGTGATTTTCATAAGGGATTCCTAAATTTCTCTAAAAACGGTGGGTAGAAAGAGTGTTATCTATATCACAAATACTAGAGTAAGTATCATGTAAAACAAAGTGAAGAAAACCGGTTAGTGGTCGGATGGCGCCGAAAAAGAGAGTGATTCTTTAGAGTCTAAAAAATATAGACTAATCAGCAGGCTATAAAACCGTTCTACTTATGGGTGGATAGTTTTAGAAGAAAATAATCCTCTCTATGTCAGGGGAGCGAAATATTTGAGATCTTGACCCAAATGTTTCAAACCTAAATCAATTCCAATCTTCCACACATCAGCACGATGCCCGCCGGTCCTAATAGTTTCCACTACCACCGAAGTCGGCGGGGTAACTGCCGCGACGAACCCCGGCAAATCGTCCATTGCTAGCGGGTCGTCGTCGCTGGCGAAGAAGTAGATATTCACATTCGGCTTATCCTCTTTGACCCGTTCCGCTAATAAATAGCGGGAATCGTTTTGGTCATTCCACTGCTGACCATTGGAGTAAATCGGGGCGAAATAGCCCGACTGGTTAAGCGAAGCGCCAAAAATATCAGGGTGGCGCACCGCAATCATAGAAGAGCACCACCCACCTGCCGAATATCCGCTGGTTGCCCAAGCCCCTGGCTCATCAATAGTGCGCAGATTCTGCTGAATCCACCCCACTAAATCCTGAGCAATAAAGGTTTCTGTGTGGTGGGCAGGGGAATTTTTGCCGTCCTGCGTGCCGTCAACGCACTCGGTATCCGTAGTGCCGGGCATGACGTCGGGAATAACCACCACGGCGTCCTGCATGTCTCCTGCCGCAACGGCGTCGTTGATTCGCTGGCCCATCTGCAGATCGCTCACGTAGGTTTGCGGGCTACCCGGGTAGCCGGGGAATGCCATAATGACCGGGAAAAAACGGTTCTTATCCTGGAAATAGGATGCCGGAAGCCACACCAACACGTTGTAGGTTTCGCCGCTAACCTGCCCATCGAGGGTGAAAGGGATGTAAGCCCCCTGCGAAGTATCGGCGGGGATGTGCGCGCCAAGCACAGGATTGTTGTGAATATCTGCCTGAAGTTCGCTGGGCTGATGCAACACTGCGGAATGAGTATGCGCGGTTGCCTTGCTCTCGGGGCTGGCACCAAATTCTTTCTGGACAACCGTCTCATCCGCCGGATTGCCGGTTAGGGAACCCCAGGAGGGATACCAGCTGTTCTCTTTGTTAAGGATGACGACGGCGGTAAGCAACAACAGCAGGGCCGTCAAGATAACCGAGACACCCTGCACCACGTACTTAGTCCAGCCCCTCTTCCACAACCGCGGAACGCCCACAATGGTGCCAATGAGAACCAGGGCGGTGACAGCAACCACCAGCCAGATGAACAGAGAATCTGTAGGTTGCACGTGCGGCTCACTTTCACCAAGTGTTTTATTTAGCAAATAAGGGTATTTTATTTATACAGGTACTAGCTTGCCCCCAAAGCGCAACCAAAGTATCAGCAGACACTCTCATCGTCGGGAAGTATTGCTGAACTCACTGGGAAATTATAGAGAGAAACTATGCACGCTAAACGCTCCACATCATATGCATCATCACGATGGAGTCGCTTCAAAGAGAGTGACGAAATAATAGCCCGCTGGGTCATCGGCATTTATTCTTTTGGAACTGCTCTGACTCTGATGTCTTGGATTCTCTCCCCGCTTCACCGAGGGCGTTCGTCTACCTGGTGGGAGCTCACGTTTACCTACCTCAACGTGCCGGTCAGCCGGTCTTTGGTCTCGGTGATTGTAATGGCTCTTATTACCGTAAACCTGGTGAAACGTCGCAGAGCTGCACTGAACGCCGTAGTAACTTTCGAAATCTTAGGAGTCTTGGCGAGTATACCTTTAGTAGCCAAGGTGTTTTCCTCCGAAAATATACTCAAAACGTTACTTCATTCTTACAACCCCATCCTTGATATTCTCTCTATCGTGGTGGGTATTGTCTCCATCTTCTTCCTGTTCCACGCCCGCCACGCCTTCCCTGCTCGGCTAGGGCGAAGAAACTGGTCAGGCGCTATCGTAGTAACGCTCACTGGCTTGGGTGTTACCATACTTCTCGCTGGAGTCTTTGGGAACATTCAGGCAAGCCACGGATCCGGAGACGCTTGGCGAAACGCTCTTGACTATTTGCTTTCCGGGATAGGGCTACACCTCCCGGGCCACCACCCGGAACAGTACTTTCTCAGCAAAATTTTTCAAGAGATGATGGAACTCAGCTACGCCGCGTGCGTTCTTCTCTTTATTTTGATGGTTCTGCGCAATCCGCCGGAGAAAAACGTATGGACGCCCGAAACCGAGCTGGAACTGCGCGAGCTGGTACACGCCTACGGCGCTAATGACTCGCTTTCTTACTTCGCAACCCGCCGCGACAAGCTCATCGTTTTCTCCGATGACCGCAAAGCAGCGGTAACCTACCGACTCATCCGCTCGGTGTGCCTTGCATCGGGTGACCCGGTGGGTGCGCCGTCGTCCTGGGCATCAGCCATCGCCAACTTCACCCAGTATGCCCGCACCTACGGCTGGAACCTCGGCGCCATGAGTGTGAGCGAAGAAGGCGCCAAAGCCTACGCCGCCGCAGGGCTATCCATTACCTATATGGGCGATGAAGCAATCCTTTACCCCGATCGTTTCTCCCTCAACAACACCTCGCTGACCGACGTCCGCCAGGCAGCTCGCCGCCTCGAAGCAGAAGGCTACAGCGTGCGAATCCAGCAGCATTGCAACCTCTCTGCCGAACGGATGCAAGAAATTATCGCAGACATTGACTCCTGGCGACACGGTGAAACCGAACGCGGATTCTCGATGGCGCTGAACCGCTTGGGCGACCCTGCCGATGGCAGAAGCACCCTGGTGACAGCTCATGACCCTCAGGGGACGATCGTCGGTATCCTCTCTTTTGTGCCCTGGGGACGCCGCGGCATCTCACTAGACATCATGCGCCGTTCACCCCAAGCCCCCAATGGGGTTGTGGAATTCATGGTTGCCCAGCTCATGGAACAGGCGAGCGAAGTCGGTATCAAAGAAGTTTCCCTCAACTTCGCTATGTTCCGTAAAACCTTCGTAGAGGCCGACCACTTTGGTGCAAGCCCCTGGACGCGCGCGGCGTCCTCCACCCTTGGATTTCTCGACCGCTACCTCCAACTTGAACGCCTTTACCGCTTCAACCAGAAATTTGATCCCTTCTGGCAACCTCGATACCTCGCTGCCGAGTCGATTGTGACCCTGCCTTCGGTAGCGATTGCTTCGGGAATTGCAGAAGGATTCCTGCCCGAATGGCTCAGCCGCAAAACATCCACCGGCGGTAGCCTCACCGACGAACAGCTCAAACAAGCGCTCGAAGTCGAACGGCATACGGTGGCGCCGGCACCGGTAGAACACCGCTTCACCGATCAAAGCAAGCACCGCATCCGCCACATGAAACAGCTCCGCGAGGCGGGGATGAACCCCTACCCACTAGGCATTTCTACTCAGCTCACCCCCGCGCAGTTGGCAGAAAAGATAGCCACGTTTGAGAACGCTGCAGTAAGTGGTGCATCTACAAGAGAACGGCTATCGGTGGCTGGACGCGCTCGCGCTATCCGCTCCTTCGGTTCGGTCGTTTTTGTGGAGCTCATCGACGGCGCTACCACCGTGCAGGTGGTGTGTGAGAGAGAGCGATTTGAAGCCTCCGGTGCCGATCTTGACTTGTTACGCCACAACGCGGATACGGGCGACATCCTGGTCTTCGAAGGTGTGTTGGGACGTTCTAAAAACGGAACCGCCTCCCTCTTGGCATCTAGCTGGTTTATGGGCGCGAAGTCCTTGCACGCCATCCCCTTCGAAAACTTCAAAGACCCTGAAGCGCGCTTGCGCCGTCGTTCCACAGACCTCATTGTGAACCCGCAACAACGGGAGTTCTTGAAGATGCGCACGTCAATCATTACCTCGATTCGTGCGACTCTGGACGGAGAAGCCTTTACCGAGGTTGAAACCCCTATCTTGAACTCAATCCACGGTGGGGCTTCCGCACGCCCCTTCAAGACCTTCATCAATGCCTACGGTGCCGAACTTTACCTACGTATAGCCCCCGAGCTATATCTCAAGCGCCTGGTTGTAGGCGACATGGGCGCGGTCTACGAGTTGGGGCGAGACTTCCGCAACGAGGGCGCCGACGCCACCCACAACCCCGAATTCACCGTGTTGGAGGCGTATAAACCGTTCTCCGATTACAACGGGATGCGCGAAATTACCGAATCGCTCATCAAAAACGCTGCCCGCTCGGTCTTCGGCACCGAATCGTTGCCACTGGGGGAGAAGGGCGCTGATGAGCGCGTTCTTACCGACGTCTCGGGTCCCTGGCCGGTGAAAACCGTGTGCGGTGCTCTCAGCGAGGCGGTTGGAATGGAAATCTCCCTCGATACCGATTTTGAGGTGCTGTTGAAGCTAGCACGCGAAAACGAAATCTATGTTCGGGACGACATGGGAGCTGGCGCCATCATCGAAGAACTCTACGGCGAACTGGTAGAAGCGAATACCATCTTCCCCACTTTCTACAAGGATTTCCCCGTGGAAACCTCCCCGCTCGCTGGCCCGCATCGGTCGGAGGAGGGACTCGCTGAGCGGTGGGACCTAGTCATTAACGGTATGGAGCTGGGTACCGCTTACTCAGAAATGGCGGATGCGTTGGAACAGCGACGTCGCCTCACCGAACAATCCCTCAAGGCCGCAGCGGGCGACCCCGAGGCAATGGAAATTGATGAGGACTTCCTCTACGCACTAGAAACCGGATTACCTCCCACAGGCGGTTTGGGAATCGGCGTGGATCGTCTGGTCATGCTGATGACCGGAACCCAGATTCGCGGCGTGCTGAGCTTCCCGTTCGTTAAACCTGCGGTGCGCTAAGCATGGATTTAGCGCGCTACTTCTCGCTCGTTTTTCCCCTAGGGCTAGCGGGCTTTGACCCCGCTCCACTGTTCGTGGCGCTTTACTTTCTCGCTAAAAACGGGAATCGTTCGGGACGACGCACGGTGCTTGGTTTCAGTTTGCTTATTCTGCTGGGCGTTACCGCGTGGGGACTTTTTCTGAGTCTAGTTTTTGGGGATTTTATTGCCCGATTGCCCTGGCACCAGATTTTTCACGCCATTCTTAACGCCGGCGTGTGGACGCTACTGGGCAAGTTAATTATCGGACTGGGGTTGCTGGGCTACGGACTCTTTCGTTTGTATCAATTGCGCCGTGGAACGAACAGCGAAACTGAGAAACCTGCTAAAAACCGTAGTGCCTCAGGGCTGGTTGTCTTCGCGCTAATTTTCATTCTGGTGGTGACCACCGACGTACCGTTTGCCGCTTTCGTGGCGGCGTCGGCGTCACAGCCTTTATGGGCTCAATGCGTGGGGCTTGTGCTGTGGTCTCTTCTTTCCCAGTTCCCGCTCACATTCTTTGTGATTGCACTGATTGCAGGGAAAGAAGCGCTCTTCTCTAAGGCGCTGGCTTTCGTGCGCGAGCGGTTCGGGGCGGCGCTACGGTATGTGTTGCCGGTGCTGTGCGTGGCGTTGGGAGGGGCGTTCCTTCTGGACGTGATTCTGTTTCCCGCTACTCGCTTTGCTCTTCTCCCGTTCTTGCATGTCTAGGGAGAAACGAATGACCGCCTGAGCGTGTTTTGACCATGTACATGTGGTCAAAACGAGCTCAGACGGTCACTCGGTCGGGATTTATGGGTTTACCGACGTCCTGAATCGTCGGAGAAGACGTCGGGAACGCCGTCGGCATTCTCATCTAAGCTCTCGCGCAACTCCACATTCTTGTAATGCTTATTGCGCAGGGAAAGCAGGAAGCCACCCACTACTGCCGCCGTCACGGATCCCACGAGAATGCCGACCTTGGCGTTCTCCGTATGGTGGGAACCGGTTTCAAAGGACAGTTCGGCAACCAGCAGCGAAACGGTAAAGCCGATACCGGCGGTCACTGCCATACTGATGACGTCGACCCACTTGATGTCGGGGTCCAAGTTTGCGTTGCGCAAGCGGGTAACTAGCCACGTGGTGAGCGTAATACCAATAGTTTTGCCGAATACCAGGCCAAACATAATGCCTAATGCAACAGAGTCGGTCAGCGCGGTGCTGAGCCCGTTCCATCCACCGATGTAAACACCGGCTGAGAAGAACGCAAAAATTGGTACACAAATGAGCGTGGAAAGCGGGCGCAGACGGTGCTCAAGAACTTCCGCCAGCCCCGCCCAGGCGTCTGCCTTGCGTGCTTGCTGGGTGTATTTCACCGGAACGCAGAAGCCTAGGACGACGCCCGAGATGGTCGCGTGAATACCGGATTCGAGGAAGAGCGTCCAGGTGATGAGGCCGAGGGGGAGGAGAATCGCCCACGCCGTCCAGGGCTTTTCGTGGAAGAGCTTTTCCTTTTTATAGGCGAACCAGATGTAAAGCAAAATTGGAACGATGGCCGCAATCAGGTACCAGGGCTTGAAGCTGTTGGTGTAGAAAATTGCGATGATGAAAATCGCGATAAGGTCATCTACCACTGCCAAGGTCAGCAAGAACGTCCGTAGAGCGGCGGGGACATGGGATCCGACGGCGGTAATAACAGCTACGGCGAAGGCAATATCGGTAGCTGCAGGAATTGCCCACCCGTGAACAGCCTCAGGTTGGGAAGCATTGATTGCAAAGTAGATGATTGCAGGAAGAGCCGCGCCGCCAAACGCTGCGGCGATAGGAACGATGGCGCGCCCGGGGTTCCTGAGGTCGCCAATCACGAATTCTTTTTTTAGTTCCAGACCGGTGAGGAAGAAGAAAACTACGAGCAAACCATCTGCCGCCCACTGGCTCACGGTCATCATGAGGTGGTGGAAGAAGGGTACGTTGAAACCTAGCTCAAAATCGCGCACTCCAAAATATAGGTCTCGGGCAGGAGTATTGGAGAAGACGATTGCCAGAATAGTCGCGCCCAGCAGAACAAAACCGCCCAGCGACTCTTTGCGTAATATCTCTGAGATACGGGTTGATTCAGCGTAACTTCCGCGCGATAGCGTGCTGTTTGGGGGTTGAGGAGAAGCTGGGGAGCTAGACATATGCGTGCGTACACCCTTCTGCTGCGTTGGTTTATGAGTACTTCCGCTGTAAAGGAGCACTACTTAGTGTTTTTCTTGGTTTCCACTCTACTAAACGCAACAGAAGAGCAACATTGAAGACGAAATAAGTGTCAGACGCTGGACACCGCACGGCATTTTCTTAGAGGTAGCTCAATTTAGGGGGCTATGCGTGAAGAAACATTCGACGAGTCATCACTAAAGACATCCGGGATGCCGTCCTGGTTATCATCTAGGTTTTCTTTCTGCTCAATCTTCTTATAGTGCCGGTTGCGCGAACCCAGGATGAGCGAACCGAGCAAGGCCGCAAGAACAGAGGCTGAGAGAATGGCTATCTTTGCGTAATCGTTGTAATCAGAGCCCTCACCAAAAGATAACTCTGCGATGAGGAGTGAAACAGTAAAGCCGATACCGCCCAGAGCGGCAAGACCGAGCACATCAATCCATTTGATATCTGAATCAAGGTTGACGCGTCGTATACGCGTGATGAGCCAGGTTGAACCGGTGATGCCAAGCATTTTTCCGCCCACCAAGGCCACAATAATGCCGATAGCAATGGGCTGATTCAAAGCTTCGGTGAACCCACTCCATCCGCCGATAGCTACACCTGCAGAGAAAAAGGCAAATACGGGCACGCAGAACCCTGCAGAAATGGGGCGAACCCGATGTTCCATCACCTCCGCGAGGCCTGCTTCTGCACCTGCTTGTTCAGTGCGCTTATTCATGCGCACAGGAATGAAGAAAGCTAGGACCACACCGGCAATTGTGGCGTGAACGCCAGAGTTCAAGAAAAGAGCCCAAACAACAAATCCAATGGGCATTAAGATTAGCCAAGATGATGCAGGCTTCAGATGGAGTAGGCGTTCGCCGAACCGGGCAATGAGGGCATAAATAATGATGGGAACTATTGCCCAAAGAAGGTAGTTGAATTTGATATCTGAGGAGTAGAAAATGGCGATGATAATGATAGCGATGAGGTCGTCTACCACTGCCAAGGTGAGTAAGAAGGTGCGAAGAGCTGCAGGAAGATGCGTACCAATAACAGCCAGCACAGCCACGGCGAAAGCGATGTCCGTAGCTGCAGGGATTGCCCATCCGCCCAGTGCTTCGGAGCTGGAGTTGAGATTAATGAGCGTATAGATGAGCGCAGGGATAGCTACTCCGCCAGCAGCTGCTACCACAGGCACAAGGGCTCTGCCGGGATTGCGTAAGTCGCCGACGACGAATTCTTTTTTGAGTTCTAACCCAGCGAGAAAGAAGAAGACTGCGAGAAGACCATCCGCTGCCCAATGGGCTAAGGAAAGGTTAAGATGAAATTCGCCGATATCCTGACCAATATGAGTATCTCGAAGTGTGAAATAGAAATCTCGGGCAGGTGAGTTGGCGAGGATGAGAGCAAGAACAGTTGCCCCCAGTAGCACGAAGCCGCCTACTGATTCTTTGCGTAAGATTTCGGTGATTCGGGTGGTTTCGCGATGTGTTCCGCGTGAAAGGGTGGTATTCGTATGCATAGCGCTCCGGGGTTGAGAAAATAACGACTACCCGGTTCTGACTAGCGGTTTCAAGCTTTGAAGCCGCATGCAGAAAGCGGAGTAGGCAGACCAGACTTCCCTGCACACCAGTGAGTTAGACTACCATATTCAAGAAATCGCCTGTCGTCGCTTATCTTTTGCTCACAAAAGTTCCTTATCCCACCGTGATAGTTCTAAGATTAAAGGGGCAAAAACTATTTACATATCAACAAAAATTGAAACGGAGCGACCTATGAGCGCAGAGAACCCAACACAGGAACATGAAGATTTTCCCTGGTTGAGTGAGGAAGAGCGTGAGGGTTGGCTCTTTCTGACGAGCGTGTTCTTCAGCTTGCCTGGTCAGTTGGAAAATCAGCTTCAGCGCGATTCTGACTTAAGTTTTGTTGAATATATGGTTCTCGCCATGCTTTCTGAATCTCCTAAACACGCATTGACCATGACCGAGCTGGCTCGCCAGACCAGCACTCTTCTTCCGCGCCTTTCGCGGGTGGTGAGCCGTTTGGAAAAGGACGGCTTCGTGGAACGTTCTGTGTATTCCAAGGATCGGCGGGTATCTATTTGTCACCTCAAAGAAGAGGGGCTGAAAAAGGTAGCAGAAGCTGCGCCTGGGCATGTGCAGGAAGTGCGCAAGCAGGTTTTCTCTCATCTGGGTTTGCGTCAGATTAAACAGCTTGCACGAATTGGCGAATCGGTGCTGGGTGCAAAGCCTTCTGAGGTCATCAATCTGAGCAACTCAACTATTATTGACTAACCCATTTTTACTGGTCAGAGTGCCCTTGGTGGAGATTCTTTCACCAAGGGCGTTTTGCGTGAGGTGGTATAGTGCACCTTAAAATTAGTTGACACGTAAAGGAATTTGTTGATGAAATGAAGATATGACTCAACGAAATAACTCCTCAATATCCCTCGGACTTCTTATCTTGCGCGTTGTTCTAGGCGTAACTTTTTTCATGCACGGCTGGCAAAAACTCAATGAGTGGACTCTTGCTGGAACCACTGAGTCATTCACTCAGATGGGCGTGCCCGCCCCCGAGCTCATGGCACCGGTCATCATGTGGCTCGAACTTATCGGCGGCGTCCTGTTGATTATTGGTGCTGCTACCCGCATCGTCGGCATCCTCTTTGCGCTGGATATGCTGGGTGCGATTGCTCTCGTACATGGATCTGCTGGTTTTTTTGTGGCAAATGGCGGCTTTGAATTCGTATTGCTGCTCGGCGCTTGTGCTCTTGCGTTAGCTCTGACTGGGCCTGGTGCATACGCGGTAGACGCACTATTCGGTCGCAGAAAAGCTGTACGCGCATAAATCCCCTTTTTCAATCGCCCGTATCCTCAGGATGCGGGCGATTTTTGTTATCCACAGAAGTTATACACAGCGTGGAAAACTTACACAGGTGTGATTATCTCGGAAGCAGGGTTAAGGTTTTTGAGGACAGGGTACGGTGGAAAAAACCTAAAATCCCGGTTTCTAGGGAAATTTTTCACCCCGATGAGGAGAATCGGAAAACGTGCGCAGGGGTGCCGAGGCGCGTACGGTGTTTATTATCCACACCTGTGGATAACTCTGTGAACAATATCCACTTAAAGTGGGGAAAACGAAAACTATCTGTGGGGAAGCCAATTGAAAAACCGCGAGAATAAGCGGTTCTGAGGATATTTTCAGGCTTATCCACAGAAGTTATGCACAGCGTGGAAAACTTACACATGTGTCATTATCGAACATATATTTGGTGTCCCAACTAATACTTTGAAGAAAAAATCCCGGAAAAGTCGCTCTTTTGAGACGTCTTGTTTACCTTAAATTCAAAGTGTTCGATTTTCCCACAGAGTTATCCACCGCCTGTGGATAACTTTCTGCACTTAATCCACTTAAGGGGTAGAAAAACCCTTGGTGGAAGATGGTATCTCGCCCTACCGGCTCCGCACGGCGCGCTGGTGCTGGGAAAACCGCAAACGTTGGTTCATGCAACTGCGCTGGGCAATTCTGATGTTTGTGCCCAGCTGGTTCTTAGGCACTTTCATCTCCTCCTTCGTTATTCCGCTTCACCTCTTTTCCAAAGGCACGATGCACCTCTTCTATCGGGTCTTAGGCCCTGGCGCCCAAATCTTTGTATTTTCTGGAACTCTGGTGGTGGAAACCGCCCTACTGGTTCTAATCCTCCCCGCCCTCGCGCAAATTCTTGCTAACCGGCGTCGAGAAAAACTAAGAAACTACCTCACATCTGAAGAGGCAGGGTAGCCGTCGGAGAGAACTGGGAGAAGTTTATGAGGAGGTTGCCCAAACCTTAGCGGCAAGTGAAAGTTTGTTACGAAAAGGCGACAACTCTCACGATGATGCGTAAACTTAGTAATGAAAGTTTTCCGCTATAGAAAGGTAACTCCTCATGGCTGAGAAGTACGTACTTCCTGATCTTCCTTACGATTACGCAGCTCTAGAGCCCCACATTTCGGCTCGCATCATGGAACTGCACCACGACAAGCACCACGCAACCTACGTTGCAGGCGCTAACACCGCTATCGAGAAGATGGAAGAAGCTCGCGAAAAGGGCGACTTCGCAAACATCGGCAAGCTCTCCAAGGACCTTGCATTTAACCTCGGTGGCCACACCAACCACTCGGTTTTCTGGACCAACCTTTCACCTGAGGGCGGCGACAAGCCTACCGGTGAACTCGCAGCAGCAATCGACGAATTCTTCGGTTCATTCGATGGCTTCCGTGAGCACTTCACCAACGTAGCAACCACCATCCAGGGTTCCGGCTGGGCAATCCTCGCATGGGACACCGTTGGTAAGCGCCTCGTTATCGAGCAGCTTTACGATCAGCAGGGCAACATCTCCGTTGGTCTGATTCCCGTTCTGCAGCTGGATATGTGGGAGCACGCTTTCTACCTGGATTACCAGAACGTTAAGGGCGATTACGTCAAGGCTTTCTGGAACATCGTCAACTGGGCAGATGTTCAGGAGCGCTTTGCACGCGCAACCTCACAGACCAAGGGTCTGATTATTTCTGATGCATAAGCCTGAGCGCATAGCAAGAATCCCCGCCCCTCTCATTGATTAAGAGGGGCGGGGATTTTTTGTTGAGTCTTATGAGTTCTGACCGGCGTAGTGTGTTTTGACCACGAGTATCTGGTCAAAACACACTACGCCGGTCAGCGGGTACTGGTTCGTTAGCCGAGCTGATCCAGGTAACCACTAATTTCCGCCAGCCCCTCGCGTAGAGTTTCTTCCGAGCAGGTGTAACCCAGGCGGTAGTGTTCGGGTACTCCAAAGGCAGAACCGGGAGTTAACAGCACCCCAGTTTGTTCCAACAGTCCGATAGCAAACGTACGGTCGTCCACCGGCGCCTCAATCTTCAACAAAGCCGCTGACCCGGCGTCGGGTTTCACCCAGCTTGCTCGCGGTTCGTTCTCTAACCACTGCTCGACGACGGCGCGGTTGCGGTTGAGGATGCTGCGAGAGCGTTCTAAGAGCACTTCGTGATGTTCGATAGCTAGCGCGCCCAGTAAATCATCCAAAACGCCTACCGAAATAATTGAGTAGTCGCGTTGATCGGCAAACTGTGCTTTCAAATTTTTGGGGATCACAGCCCAACCTACGCGCAGGCCGGGTAGCGAAAAGGCTTTAGAAAGTCCGCTGGTAGCGATGCCCTTTTCATACAAATCTGCCACAGAGGGGACAGGCTCCACACCGGGGGCTTCTACCCCGCGATAGACCTCATCGCAGAGAATGTAAGCGTCTACCGAGCGGGCAATACCTACGACCTCCGCCATCATGGCGGCGTCCATCAGTGTGCCGGTGGGGTTGTTGGGGTTAGTGAGGCAGATGAGCTTGGTGGAGGGGCGGACGGCCTCCCGCAACTCCTGCAGATTCGGCAAGTAACCGTTCTCTGGAAGCAGCGGTAGAACCGTTACCTCAGCGCCAATGGACTCGGCAATCGCTGCATGCTGATCGTACGAAGGGCTGAATGAAATCACGTGATCCCCGGCGTCGGTCAGCACTAAATGTGCCAGATGATTAGCGCCAATAGTGCCATGTGCTAACGTCACCAGGTCGGGGGTTACATTTTCGTACAGCCCCGAAATTGCCGTGCGGATGCGCTCGCTACCGGGAATCGCCCCGTAACTCAACCGCGCGTCTAGAAGCTCGTCCAAAGCAGAATCTCCCAAACCGGTGAGTTCAAAAAACTCCCGCAGTGACAGCGCCGAAATAGAAGTTTCAGCGAGATTCAACCGAGCGGAATCTTCAAATTCGTTGAGCCACAACTCAACCCCAAAGGGAGCTATCTGCATGATGAATCCTTGAAAACTTAGACGACTGTATTCGAGGTAGTATCCACACCCTGGTCAATCAATTGACCGAGCTTAGAGTGCTTGAAGCCGTAGAAGGCGTAGTAGACAAAGGCGACGGCAATCCAGATGGCGCAGACAACCAGAGTCACTATCTGCAGACGGCTAATAATCACTACACAGCCCAAAACTGAAAGGATTGGAATGACGGGGTAGAGGGGCACCTTGAAAGAGCGAGGCAGGTTCGGGTGAGTGCGGCGCAGAATCATCACGCCAATAGAAACAACCAAGAAGGCGAGCAGGGTGCCGATGGAAGTCATCTCAGCCAGGAAGTTGATGGGAATAACACCCGCAAGAACAGCTACCACCACGGATACAATCCACGTATTGATGACCGGCGTGTTTGATTGAGGATTGACTTTCTGGAAGACGGGTGGAATCAGACCGTCATTAGACATGGAGTAGAGGATTCGGGTCTGACCGTAAATTACTACCAAAGTAACCGAAATAATGGAGATAACAGCGCCTGCTGAGAGTACCGTCGAGAAAATCGTTGAACCGGTAATATCGGTCATGATCTGTGCTAAACCAGCTTCTTGACCCTCAAACGCCTCAGTGGGTTGCGCGGCGATAGCCACAATAGCTACTGCCACGTAGAAAGTAGTCACAATAATCAGCGAGAGAATAATCGCCAGCGGCATGTTGCGGCGTGGATTCTTAGCTTCAGCACCTGCGGTGGAGACGGCATCCAAACCGACAAAGGTAAAGAACACAACGCCTGCCGCACCCAGAATCCCCTGTGCACCGGCGTCCCAGAAACCAGCAAAATGGTCAGAGTTCCAGCCCTGAATACCAATCGCAATAAACAGAAGCAACACTACAAGCTTGATACCTACCATAATGGCGTTTGCGGTGGTCGATTCGCGCGCACCGCGAGAGAGCAAAAGCCCACAACCCAGCACCAAGACGACGGCGGGTAAGTTGATAATGCCGCCTTCTTCAGGCGCATACGAGAGCGCCTCGGGCAGAACAAATCCGAAGAGATTACTGCACAGTTCATTGATGTACTGGGACCAGCCAACGGCAACTGCCGCGGCGGAAACACCGTACTCCAGTAGGAGGCAGGCACCAATTAGAACAGCTACACCTTCGCCCATGGTTGCATACGCATAGGAATAGGATGATCCCGCAACCGGCACCGCTCCTGCCATTTCTGCGTAACATAGAGCAGTCAAACCAGCCACAACCCCGGCAATAATGAACGAGACAATGGTGGCAGGCCCTGCCATGGGAACGGTCTCGGAAAGAATAAAGAAAATACCGGTACCGATAGTTGCGCCCACGCCCAAGGAGACTAGCTGGGGCAAGCCGATATTGCGTACTAAGCCGGGTTTGCCGTGAGCATCGTCAATGCCAATATCTTCACTGATGGATTTACGGCTCAGTAGCCGTTGCGCGATAGTTGCCAACGCAAACTCCTTGGGCGGAATAACAAGAATAGATATACAATACCACGCGATTATATACAGCGTGGGGTTGTAACTCGTGCCGTCTTGTTATGCACCTATCGGCAGACTAGTTGCTGCCAGGGCGCGCCGTTGCGCTAGCTGATGCGGATTGCTTCTCCGCCTGAGAAAGCCCTGTCTCATCGTAGTAATTGTCACCTAGAGCGGTACGCAAATCTTCCATCTGCTTCTGTACAGCATCTAGAGTCACAATCGAGCCGAGATAACTGGCAGGAGCGGACTCTGATTCATCGAGCGAATTATACAGGGCAGAGGCTTTTTGGTAGACCACCTTGCGCTCGTCCTCATTAGACTTATCTCCAGCGGACTTCACCTGATCGATGGCGTCCTTCAACGCATGAGGAACGGTGCACTCCGTATCAGTGGAGTAAATCCCCTTGCCATCTTTCGCCGCTTGCTGCTGCGCCTCAGACACCTTCGGATAGAACTCATCCTTCTGCGTAGCGAAAGTAGTCGCTGCCATACCAGCGCCAGTTACCTCAGCATTGACGAGATCTTCGCCTACCAGTACCGCGGCATCGAGGAAGCCAGAGGTACCCACCTGAGCGTCGTCAAAATTCAGCGTAACTTCCTGTCCGACAGGAAGCTTAGACGCCAAAAAATCCTTAGATTCTTGCACCATGCAAGACCCCGAAAGAACGTTATTATTCTCCGACGGCGCGACTACGTTCAAGAGACGCACCTGCTCGGACTTGCCGTCAATCTCAACGGTAACTGTATTACCGGTATCAACCGACTTTACGGTTGCTTTCTGTCCGTCCTGATAGTGGCTCTTTGCCTGAGAGGAAACAGGGGCCGACGACTCCTGCGCAGACGAACAACCGGTCAGCGCAACGGCCGAAACACCTAGCGCAACGAGAAGAGGGGAAACCTTCATGAAGAATCCTTCGGGGGAAGTGAAAGGGAAATACTATTGGGTTTTAGAACCCTCAGCCTTGGCATGTTCAGCTGCCCGATACATACCCAGCGGACCCTGATCAGAGAACGCTTGAGAATGATCGTAGCGGTAAAGACGCGGCGGGCGGTGGCGGGTGCCTTCAACACGCCTACCTGTATCAATAATTGACTTAGATGCAGCAATTTGGCGGCGGAAATTCGCTGGGTCAAGAGGGCGTTCAAGGATAGCCTCATACACCTCGCGCAATTGCGCCAACGTAAATTCTTCACCTAAGAAAGAGTGGGCGATACGTGAATATTCCACCTTGTTCTGCAGGCGGTATTTAGCGTATTCAATGATTTCGTTGTGGTCGAAAGCTAGCACGGGCAACTCGTCGAGGGGGAACCAGCGGATATTTTCGTGAACGCGAGTACGGCTTACTTCGGTTGCAGGAATCGATGCCCAATACACCACCGAAACCGTGCGGTTCGCAGGAGCCTCATCTGCAGCGGGCACAGTGAGTGGACCGCCGTCGCGCTTCACATGATGGTCGGGGGTACGCAGGACGTCACCAAACGCATAAAGCTGCTCTAAATATCCGGGAACCAGACCGGTGGCGCGTTTCAGGGTAGAACCTGCAGCCTGCTCCAGCGAAAGATCGCTCGGAAGAGGACCACCAGGTAGAGCCCACTGCCCCTTATAGGGTTCACGCAGGCGGCGCACCAGCGGTAGCCACAAAGAACTCTGTGATTCGCCCTCCTTTTTGCGGAGCGCCAAAATTACAGTAGAAACAGCTAGAGTTACCGAACCGTTCTCAGAATCATCGTGTTCATCGCGGTTAACCGTGGGGCTCTGAGAAAGATTGTCTGGACCAGTCATAAAATTTACTCTCCGATAAAGCCGAACAGATGATTACAGGAACCATTGTAATGAATAAAGGTGAATTTCACCGTGTGTGCAATGCGGGGGAGCGCGGGGCGTAAATGCGGGGCAAAACTAGCCAGTTTTTTGATGCGATGCCCGACGACGTCGTCGAGCTGCTGGGTAAGGCACAGGCAAAGTGGCGTTCTGAGGTGTAAAAATGCACCCCAGAACGCCACTTTGACTGTGTTTTAAGGATTGCGCTCCGCGCCTAATTGATCTTTAACCCCGGCTTCGCCGATTCGGAAACAGATTTATTTCCTCGCACGCTCGGAATCTGTTCCCTCATCCCTGCGGGCGAGTTGAAGATTATTGAGACGCTCCGCGCTTAATTGATCTTTAACTCGCCCATCTCATCCCAGTCATCGCCATCAATCTGACGCGAAATAATCTTGGGAGTCTCAGCCAGCAAGGGGCGCATCGCCTCCAAACCCTTAGCGAAATGCTCAGAATTGACGTGCGCCTCACCAGCGTCGTCGGCAAAAGCCTCTACCAAAACAAACTCGTTGGGATCCTCAACCGAGCGTGACCACTCAAACCACTTATTGCCAGGCTCTGCGCGAGTAGCTTCGGTGAACGCCCGCGTGGCATCCAAGAAATTCTCGGTTTCACTAGGTTTAACCTGGTACTTCACAACAATAAAAATCACGAAATTATCCTTATCTTTTGACCTTATATCGTTCCTCTATTGTGGGCACGAATCTCAGCGCCGGTCAACACAACCCGTATAGACTCGAATATATGAATCAGCCTCTTATCAAATTTGTGGATATTGACCCGAACGTCATTGCCGCAGAAACCACTCTTCGCGCGTCTGCTGAGGATGTTTACGCGCTCGTTGCCAACCCTGCCCGCCATGCCGAGCTGGACGGTGGCACTACCATTCGCGGGCTCAATAAAGGTAGCGACGGCGAATTTGCTGAGGGCGATACCTTCAGCCAAAACATGGTTCTGGGAATCCCCTACACCTTGCCCATGAAAGTTACCCGCGCCGAGAAAAACTCCGGTGTGACCTGGACGCACCCCGGCAAGCACACTTGGTCTTGGGATATTACTGATAACCATGACGGCACCGTAACCGTTCGCGAAACCTTCGACGCTCGCGGTTCTGTGATAGCAGGGATTCCCATCTACAAGATTTATCACTGGGATGGTGGCTTCCGTATGAACCGCAAAAACATTGCGCTCTCCCTAGCAAACTTGCACCGTATTTTCGCATGAAACTAGAACAGACCTACGCCGGAACCTTTCCCGACCTCGCCGTCCAAGCCCACCCTGATATTCCTGCAGAATCGCGCGTGAGCTGGGTGAACGAACCACTGGCTCAAGACCTCGGACTTAACGCCGAATGGCTGGCAAGCGCCGAGGGCCTGAAATGGCTTACTGGGCAAAAAGAAGCGGAACCTGGCGAGGATGCTGGTTCTTCTTATGCGCTTGCCTACTCGGGTTTCCAGTTTGGCCACCTTTCGCCGGTATTGGGCGACGGGCGCGCCCACCTGATTGGCGAGTTGCCGGTGGCGGATGCGCATACGCCCGATATTCTTTCTCACCGGGTCGATTTGCACCTGAAGGGAAGCGGGCGAACTCCTTTCTCCCGCCCCGGTTCAGATGGTAAAGCACCGCTGTCAGCGGTCTGGCGCGAGGTTATCATTGGGGAATTTTTTGCCGCAATGAACGTGCCTACTTCGCGAGCACTGGCGGTCATTGAAACAGGTGAGACGGTCCGCCGGCGTAGTCCGCTACCTGAGCCAGCGGCAATTGTGGTGCGGGTGGCATCGAGCCATATTAGGGTAGGGACTTTTCAGTACGCACAGATGAATATGCCCATTGACCAGCGCAAACGGCTGGTTGACTATGCGCTGGAGCGTCATTTTCCGCACCTGAAAACGCAGGAACATGCTTTGGAAGAAAGCTCCTCTGCTCTGAAGCTCCTTCAGGCGGTCGCTGAAAAGCAGGCAGATTTGGTGGCGCAGTGGATGGGATTGGGTTTCATTCATGGTGTGCTCAATACCGATAACGTCTTGGTTTCTGGCGAGTCCATCGACTTCGGTCCTTGCGCTTTCGTCGACGAATTCCGTATGAATGCCGTCTTTAGCTCGATTGACCGGCAGGGCCGCTACGCGTTCGGCAATCAGCCGGGCATTACACAGTGGAACCTGGCGCGCTTTGCCGAGAGTCTTCTCGATTTAATGGCAGAGAACCCCAACGACGCCGTCGATGACGCCACTGCCGTGCTGGCCGCTTTCGACGAACGCTTTCAGGAGCGTTGGGTGCAAATTTTTGCGGCAAAACTGGGTGTTTCGGTTGAGAATATTTCTACTGCCCATCGGGAGCAGCTGAAAACTTTTATCGGTCAAACGCTCACGCTGCTGGAAAAGCATTCTTTAGATTTCACTGAATTTTTCTACACCCTTACGCATACGCCTGAGCAGATTTCCTTGTTGAGTGGGGAGGACTCAGCAGAGGAGCTGATGGATTGGCTGAGCGAGTTAATGGAATTTCGCGGGGTCACGGGTACCGCTGAGGCAGTTTCTCGGAGTCTGATGGAAGGTGCTAATCCCCTTTATATTCCGCGGAATATGAGGGTTGATACGGCTTTGCGGGAGGTGGAGAAGGGGAATAGTGAGCCCGTGGAGAGGTTGTTAGATGCGCTACGACAGCCCATGACGCGGCGGGATGGACTAGAGGATTTAGAGACCGCTCCTGATAATTCACGATTCTTCACCAGCTTCTGCGGCACCTAGGGACTGCCCAGGTGGGGTGCTGAAATAGGAAGAAGGCTGATGGAATGTGTATAGTTATTTATACTTAGTTATATATATCCATTTTTGAAGATTGCCGGAGACCTCTGTGAACGCCCCTGAATCATCCCACACGCCGGATGGCCCCGCTCTAGAACGCGGTCTGTCCAATCGACATCTTCAGCTGATTGCCATCGGCGGAGCTATCGGAACCGGGCTCTTTTTCGGCTCGGGAAAACTCATCAATCTGGTGGGCCCCTCCGTCATCTTCGTCTACATGATTATCGGCTTCGTACTGTTCTTTGTCATGCGCGCACTGGGGGAGCTGCTCCTCTCCAACCTCAACTACAAGACCTTTGGTGATATTGCCAAAGACAATATCGGTCCCTGGGCAGGCTTCTTTGTCTCCTGGAACTACTGGTTCTCCTGGGTTATCGCCTGTATTGCAGACCTCGTGGCAATCACCGCTTACGTGCAGTACTTCAACCCCGACGTCCCCATCTGGCTACCCTCGGCCATCACTGCGCTCGCCCTACTTATTTTGAACCTGCAGCCCGTCAAAGCCTTCGGCGAGACCGAATTCTGGTTTGCAATCATCAAAATCGTGGCTATTCTCGCGCTGATTGTGGTCGGACTTATTCTGATTTTTACCGGTTATGAGTCACCCAGCGGTAACCACGCTCAAGTCTCCAATCTCTGGAACTACGGCGGATTCTTCCCCACCGGACTGAGCGGCTTCATCCTGGGCTTCCAGATGGGTATTTTTGCCTTCATCGGTATCGAATTGGTCGGTACCACCGCTGCTGAAACCGAGAACCCCCATAAGAACCTGCCCTCGGCTATCAACTCGATTATTCTGCGTATCCTGGTTTTCTATGTGGGCGCGCTCAGCGTAATCATGATGGTGACCCCCTGGGTAGATATCGACCCCGAAACCAGCCCTTTCACCTCCATGTTCGGTATGGCAGGGTTTACTGGCGCCGCGTTCGTCGTAAACCTCGTGGTGCTCCTCTCCGCTGCATCCAGCGCCAACTCAGGCCTGTATTCAGCGAGCCGTATGGTCTATTCCCTGGGTCTCGACCGACACGCACCCCGCTGGCTCACCCATAGAAGCCCTCGCCTAGTACCTCGTAATGCGGTCTTCTTCACCGCCGTCTTTACGTTCCTCTCTATACCCCTGCTCCTCGCTGGCGACACCCTGCTCACAGCCTTCACCGTGATTTCCTCGATTTGCTCCACCTGTATCTTGTTCACCTGGGGAAGCATCGTGGTCAGCTACATCATCTACTTCAAGAAATCACCCGAAAAGCATAAAGTTTCACAGTTCAAACTGCCTTTCCCGCGCGTGATGCCGTGGATCGTGTTGGCATTCTTCGCTTTCATCGTCTACGCCCTCGCTGCAGGAGAAAACACCCGAATCGCCCTTCTGCTTACCCCGCTCTGGTTTGTAGTGCTAGCAGTTCTTTGGCAAATCACTAAAAAGAAGTTGCAGCGAAACCAGCTACCACTCACCGATATGGTGCCGATTCAGACCCCTGAAGAAATCGAGAGAAACTTCAACGCCAAATAAGGGCAGACCTTACCAAGTAACCGGAAGATTTGATGAATTATATTCCTCATCTCAAGATGTGCTGAAAAAGATGTCGTTGATACAGTGGAATGGCATCCCGCTTTCATCTTTTGCGGGACATTCCTCTGTAAAAATGAAAGTCAAAGCATAATCCGTGAAAACAGCTCCTATCCAGATCATTAACCCGGCAGAAAACCAGCCTCAGACCTCACCACGCCAGCGCTGGGCTGCGCTGGTGGTGCTGATGCTTCCGGTGCTTTTAGTCTCGGTAGATAACACCGTGCTTTCCTTTGCTATCCCCTCGATAGCGCGGGCACTGGAGCCTACCGGAACCCAGCAACTGTGGATTATTGACAGTTACTCACTGGTACTGGCAGGTTTGCTCGTTCCTATGGGTAGCATGGGCGATCGAATAGGGCGTAAGAAACTGCTCATTATTGGTTGCACGGGTTTCGCGCTCGTCTCGGGATTTGCGGCTTTCTCGCCGTCGGCTGGCTGGCTGATTGCCGCCCGTGCCACTCTGGGTTTCTTTGGGGCGATGCTCATGCCCTCAACTCTGTCGCTCATCCGCAACATCTTTGAAAACCCCAATGAGCGCCGTACCGCTATTGCCATCTGGGCATCTATGTTCTCAGCGGGAGCTGCGTTAGGTCCGATTGTCGGCGGGTTTCTGCTGGAGCATTTTGAGTGGGGTTCGGTCTTTTTGATGGCTATCCCCGTACTCATTCCCTTTCTGATTTGCGCACCCCTGGTCCTGCCTGAATCTAAAGACCCTCACCCCGGCCCGGTAGATGGCATCTCCATCGTGTTGGTCATGGCCGCCATGATTCCCGTGGTTTTTGCGATTAAACATTTTGCCGCAGCAGGTGTGGACGCCGTCGGCCCGCTCACGCTGATTCTCGGCGTTGTATGCGGCTGGCTCTTTGTACGCCGGCAGATTCGCCGCACCGTTCCCATGCTGGACGTTCGCCTCTTTACCAACAAGGTCTTTACCGGCGCGATTCTTGCGAACCTGCTGAGTGTTCTTTCGATGACGGGTTTCATCTTTTTCGTGTCCCAGCACTTGCAAATGGTCAGCGGTCTCAGCCCCATGGACGCCGGAATCTTCCTGTTACCCGGGCTTCTTCTGACTATCGTTGCTGGTTTGGGAGTGGTGCGCTTTGTGCCCCGTATTCACCCGGCAGTCATTGTTGCAGGTTCTCTCTTGGTCAATGCTCTGGGATATCTGGTGGTTGCGCTCACCGACAACGCATCGACGAACGCTGGGCTGATGATTGCCTTTATTCTGCTTGGTATCGGCGTGGGCGCGGGAGAGACCATCTCCAACGACTTGATTCTTGCCTCCGTTCCCCCGGAGAAGGCGGGAGCGGCATCGGCAATTTCTGAAACATCCTATGAAGTTGGTGCGGTCCTGGGCACCGCCGTATTGGGCGGTATCCTCACGGCGGTCTACCGTATGAACGTTCAGGTTCCCTCCCAGCTCACTGAAGCACAGGCGAACTCCGCCCACGAAACGCTGGGCGGCGCGGTGCATACGGCGCAGGAAGTCGGCGGCGACGTCGGCTCCCAGCTCCTGCTCTCTGCCCAGCACGCTTTTGATGCGGGCGTGGTGTGGACGGCTGCGATGTCAGTGGGGATTATGACCGTTGCCTCCGCGCTGACCTACTTCATGGTGCGCAAAGCGGAAACTGAATGACCGGCGTAGCTCGTTTTGACCAGGTATACGTGGTCAAAACGAGCTCAACCGGTCAGTCGGTTCTTATACCCGTTTCTGCCAGACAGCGGTAACCGTTATGGGTGGTAAGAGGTTCCAGCCTGAACCGGGTAGAGAATCATAGATGCTGTGCTTACCTCGCTCTTACCTCATGGAATAAGCCTCCACGCCGGGTGCTAGTCCAGCAAACCGTGCTCACGAGCCATATCGGCAGTGAGCTCGTTCTTGGTTACCTCGGGGCGCTCCACAGAGTAGCGGTAACCCTGGTGAGCGCGAGCCTGGAAGCGAATCGCTGCCAGGTCGTTCTGCGCGGTCAGACGGCCAAGTTCGCCGTCGTTGTTGACGTCGGTTTGTACAGCGCCGTTGTCAATCGTTCCGTTGTCATTGAAGTCGATGGGCGCATCGGCAACCGCACGAGAATCATAGTCGTAGAGGAAGCCGTGGCTGTTAGCGCCCAAGCCGTTCTCCTCATGAATCGCATGCTCATTGAGAGTGTCGTACTGCTGGGTTGAGTAACCGAAGTACTTAGAACCATCGGTGCGGGGAACGCCCTGAATCTGATAGCGGTAGTTCATGATGCTGAAGTAGTTGGGCTTGAAGTTCACGTCGTCATCGCCACCGTGGTACAAGCCCAGGTTGTGACCCAGCTCGTGGATGAAGGTACCCACGTAGGTATTGCTGGAAACGTTATTACCCCAGTACTGAGGACCCAAGGTAACTGCGAAGTTGAGGCCATCAATCTGAGCGATGCCCGATGAGCCAGGAGCATCGGTGTAGTAGTCACCAAACACCATGTAGTGGAAAATACCGTTACGAGCCGGATCGGAATTCTCCTGGCGTAGCTGGCCGACGGTCTGCTCATTGCGGAGAGCCTGATAATCAATCTCGTTGCCGCCGCCGAGGTCGTACTTGGCGTAAGCATCACCGGCGTCGAGGTGAAGGTTAATGCCGCGGCTACCATCAGGGTTATTCACAGGGTAGTTGGCAAAAGTGCGCACAATGGTGTCTAGTTCCGACTGAGAAGCGAGCAGACCGGGCATGTAATCCATCTCAACAAAGAGATCTTTTTTATTGGGATTCGCACCCCATGCGGGGAAATCCAAATCTACCTGGCCGTCGCCGTTGTAATCGTAGCCGTTAGTCTCCCAACTGTTGGGAATGCCGTCGCCATCAGAATCAGCAGTGGAAGAAGACGGATCTGCTGCACGGGAATTTGAAGCAGCAGGCGTGAAGCTAGAAGCTGCAGGCTGGTAGGACCACGAGCTCGACGACGGGCTGTACGTCCACCAGTTGGCGGGGTATGCCTGGGCAGGAGTGAAACCTGCAATGGTTGCTAAGGAGAGAGCGCTGAGGGTGGCTACTTTCTGACCAAACGAAAACTTTTGCATGAGTAATCTTTCTTTAGAAGGGAAACCTCTAAGGAAAAGTGCGTGTGACTCATTGAGAGTAGTCCACTAGTGGCTCAGAAAAATCATTCTTTTGTTGCAAAAACGCCCCTCTGATATGGGGATATTGCCCAACGGGAATGGGGGCAAGAGTTTCCTCCTGCCCCTATCTAACTCACTTAGTTATTGAGTGTTACAGCCAGATTTTTACCCGTTCTTCCGGGGAAAGATAGAGCTGATTGTCTTCAGTGACCCCAAATGCTTCGTAGAACTCATCAATGTTGCGTACTACCCCATTAACACGGAATTCATCGGGGGAGTGCGGATCCACCGAGAGCATCATCTGGGCATTCTGCGGGCGGGACTTGGTGCGCCACCCCTGGGCCCAGGCAATGAATAGACGCTGGATGCCGGTGAAACCGTCCACGACCGGGGCATCTGCCAGTGAGTCAATCCCCTGCTGTGACAGAGCAATCTCATACGCACGCAAGGCAATCGAAAGACCACCCAAATCGCCAATATTCTCACCCAGGGTGAGCTCACCGTTCACCTTGAAATTCTCAGGGTCAAGACCGGTAGGGGTGTACTGGTTGTACTGATCCACTAGCGCAGAAGTTCGCTTGGAAAATTCCTCGCGGTCCTTATCAGTCCACCAGTTGTTGAGCGCGCCTGTGCCGTCATATTTCGAACCCTGGTCATCAAAACCGTGACCAATTTCGTGACCAATGACCGCGCCAATACCGCCGTAATTTGTCGCGTCGTCGGCGTCGGGATCAAAGTACGGAGGCTGCAAAATCGCTGCAGGGAACACAATCTCATTCGCCGGCGGCATGTAGTAAGCATTGACGGTCTGCGGACTCATCAGCCACTCGTGCTTATCTACCGGCTGACCAATACGGTCAAGCTGGAAGTTGTGCTCAAAGAGGGAGGAGCGGCGCAGGTTCTCCAGCAAGTCCCCCTCCACTAGCTCCAGAGCCGAGTAGTCGCGCCACTCATCGGGGTAACCAATCTTGGTCACGAACTTCTCTAATTTCTCTAGAGCGCGCTCGCGGGTTTCATCGGTCATCCAGTCGAGAGTGGAAATCGACTGACGGTATGCTTCAAGCAGATTGTCTACTAGCTTCAGCATTTTCGCTTTGTGCTCGGGCGGGAAATGAACTGCTACGTATTCCTTGCCGAGTTCTTCGCCCAAGTTACCTTCGATGACGCCGACTCCGCGCTTCCAGCGATCCCGCAACTCTTCGGTGCCGGAGAGGGTTTTGCCGTAGAAATCGAAGTTAGCGTTCACGATTTCGTCGTTGAGGTAAGCTGCGCGCGCACTGATGTTTTTCCAGACCAGGTAGAGCTTCCACGCCTCGATAGGCTCGGTCTCCCAAATCTTAGAAACAGCTTCAAAGTAGGAAGGCTGACCGACGATGACGGTGCCAAATTTCTGCACCGACGAGCCCAGACCTTCAATCCAGCGAGTGTAGTCAAAGCCGGGGAACTCGGTATTAAGATCAGCGGCGGCAACGGGATTGTAGCGCTTGTTGGCATCGCGCAAAGTGACCTTATCCCAGTGATGCTGTGCTAAATCGGTCTCAAACTTCATGATGGTGTGAGCGGCGGTTTCAGCGGTCATTCCGAAGGGCTCAGCCAGTCCGGTCAGCTCAAACATGCGCTGAATGAAATCAACGTAGGCGCTTCGGATTTCGGCGTACTTTTCTTCGCGATAGTAGCTTTCATCGGGCAGTCCCAGTCCAGCTTGCGCCAGATACACCACGTACTTTTCGGGATTCTTGGCATCAATGCTGGTGTACCAACCGAAAGGGGAACCGATGCCTGCGCGGTCAGCTTCAGCGACGACGTCGAGCAGCTCAGTTTTGCCGGTTGCCTCTATGATGGGGCGAACCTCAGCAAGGAGGGGCTCTACGCCGTCCTTATTAATCTTTTCGGTATCCATGAAGGAGTTGAAAAGCGCGCCGATGCGGCTACCGGGCTCATCAGCGGCAATCTTTTCTATGATCTCACGGACGTTCTTCTCTGCCTCGTCCCGCAACGTATACATGCCGCCGTCTTTAGGGCGATCGGCAGGAATCTCGTGGGTGTCGAGCCAGGTGCCGTTGTTGTAGCGGAAGAAGTCGTCGCCAGGAGCAACGGACGTATCCATAAATTCAGTGTTAATTCCAGAAGGCTTGTTACTCATGACACCCAGTTTAGGTGGAGTGCTTCTATAGGGCTATTAAAATGCCAGATTTCGCTCTGCGCGGTGGAAACTGGATTCTGGTTGGACCCGACGGCGGCAAGCTACTCGTTTGAAGGAGTAGCTCGTATGAGATACCAGATGGGTGGACGAAGTACCGCGTCAAACGAGTACTCGGTGTATATAACTGGTACTTCGGGGCAGAACTCTAGGGGTGGACACGCTAAAGTGGTGGTGTACGGCACAGCAATTTTTCCTTCTATTCAAGGAGCTGAACTTATGGCTAAGACCAAAAAATCAGGCGAAGCAAAACAGTCTGAACTTCCCAAGACCCTCAAGCGTTCTAGCGCTAAAGCGCAACGCACTTTTGCCAAGACCTACGACGCCGCTATCAAGGAATACAACGGCGACGAAGAGCGTGCCTACCGCACCGCTTACGCTTCACTAGAGAAGAAGTATGAAAAGGCGGACGGCAAGTGGAAGCGTAAGAAGGACGACGACGCCCCTTCCACGAAAGAAAGCAAGAAGTCAGATTCGAAGAAATCTGAGGCTAAGAAGTCTGAGAAAAAGACCGATAAGAAGTTAGACAAAAAGTCGGACTCTAAAAAGTCGGATAAGAAAGCTGACAAGAAATCCGATAAGAAGTCAGATTCCAAAAAATCCGACAAGAAAAAAGATAAGAAGTCAGATTCTAAGAAGTCTGAGAAGAAAGCAGACTCAAAGAAGAAGAAGTCTAAGGAATCCTCTAAGGCTCCTAAAAAGGGTAAGAACGAAAAACCTCAGACAGTGAAGGACGAGGATTCTTCGATGCCCGTTGAGGATTACCTCTTGGGTGATCCTGAGCTTAACGGTGGTTCCAGCAAGAAGTCTGAAATCGATGATTTTATCGAAGAGGACCTTCCCGATGAAAACCTCTATGCGTCGGCAGATGCCGATGTTGAATCTGAACCTGCGATAGACACGTTGCGTGAGGTGGAGGATCTGCAGGATTCTGCGTATTCAGAGGAAGAACTCAGTGAAGAAGCGGAGCAACTTATCGAGGAGCTTTCTGAACAAGAAGAACATCAGAACCTTGAAGAGGCCCAGACTCAAGCGTTTGAAGTTCCCGGTTCTACGGCGTCGTTCACGCTAGAGAGCACCACTAAGCGTGAGCTGTACGCTGAGGCAGTCGAGCGTGGAATCGCTGGCCGATCTACCATGAATAAAGAGGAACTCTTTTTCGCGGTGAAGGCGGCTCGCGCCTAGAATTCAGCTAATGCTGGCTGAGGCCGAAAAATTAGACGCCGAAAAATTACTTTGAGGGCCGCTGGAACTCGCATGACGCAGGGAGAACCTGCTCTGTGAGCCAGCGGCTCTCTGTATCTCATCAACACCCTTCTGCGCATGTGAGCATTCCCTAGCCAAAGAACTCTAGCCCCGCGGGGTCGTGCGCCGGTAGGGTTTTGGGGTGCACGAAACTCATTCAGCTTCTTCAAGTAATCTTCCCGAGGTTGAGCATCCGCTCCCCGCAGTCACAGCCCCGGTTCCTATCGTGAGTCCGGTGGAAAATAATCTTAAAAACTCTGTATCTGCCCCCCGCGCAGATAAGTTAGAGCGAGCAGATTTTCTGCTTCTCATGGTGATGGTCATTGCTGCCTTCATTCTCATTCTGAACGAGACCTTGCTGGGTGTGGCTCTGCCGGTGCTCATGGAAGATTTGCATGTGGCGGCGTCAACCACCCAGTGGTCCTCCACCGGCTTTATGCTGACGATGGCCGTGGTCACTCCGGCATCGGGTTTTATCATCTCCCGTTTTAGCATCCGCAACGTCTTCGTGGGCGCGATGGCTGTATTCTCCATTGGCTCGCTCGCGGCGGGGCTTGCACCCACTTTCGGTTTCCTGTTGCTGGGTCGTATTTTGCAGGCGATGGGCACCGGCATCATCATGCCTTTGCTGATGACTACCATGATGCGCTTAGTTCCGCCGTCTCGAATTGGACGCGCGATGGGTCTGATCGGCATGGTCATCTCGGCTGCTCCTGCGCTGGGGCCCACGGTGTCCGGTCTGATTCTGGGGATTGGAACCTGGCACTGGCTGTTCTTGTCAGTACTACCCATCGGGCTGATTGCGCTCTTTGTGGGCTTGAAGCTAGCTCCCAACACTCTGCCTGAGGGTGGGGAAAACCAGTGCCTTGATGTTCTTTCGATGATTCTTTCTACGCTTGGTTTTGGCGGGTTGGTTCTGGGACTGAGCTCCTTGGGCGGTTCCTCTGCTCACGGCGGCGGCGGTATCTCCTTGAACCCCTGGATTTTGATTGCTATTTCTGCGGCAATCCTGGTGGTCTTTGTGATGCGTCAGTTACAGCTTCAGAAGACCAGCAGTCCCTTTATGGATCTTCGCGTATTTAAGTCTTTTCCCTTCGTGCTGACCGTCCTGATGAGCTCGGTAGCCATGGGTGTTCTGCTGGGCAGCTCGGTTCTGCTGCCGATGTACACGGTGAACGTGCTCGGTCTTGACTCGCTGGCAACGGGTTTGATGCTTCTGCCCGGTGGTATTCTTTCGGCACTCATGAGCCCTATCGTGGGTAATCTTTCAGACAAGTTCTCACCCCGTGTGCTGGTGATTCCCGGCGCCACGCTCTTTGCCGGTTCAATTTGGCTGTTGACGCTCTTTGATGAGAACACTTCACCCCTGTTCGTGGTGCTGGTCTATCTGATTCTCAGCGCGGTTATCCCGTTCATGAATACGCCCATGATGGGGTTGGGTCTTGGCTCTTTACCTAAGCATTTGTACTCCTACGGCTCTTCAGCCATGACCACTGTTCAGCAGGTTTCTGCCGCTGCCGCTACGGCAATTTTCGTGGCTCTGATGGGCATCGGTATTGCCACGCACGGCGGTTCCGGCGTCGAGGCTCAGGCGGCTGGCGTACATCTGGCGTTCACCGTGGCAGCGTGTATTGCTCTCAGCGCGATTGTGATTGCTGTACTGATTCCGCGACGAGCCACCGCCAAACATTAGTTTTGAAGGCACGTGGCGGGTACAGTCCGCGCTGTGCATCTAGCTTTCTCTCTAATATGACGACGCCGCCCCTCCATTCGGGAGGGGCGGCGTCGTTATAAGGGGCTCAAGAGGTTAGAACTTAGCGAGTCCAGTGGTAGTTAGATACCCAGTGAGTTCCACCGTCTGCAGTCTTAGTCGCAGAGATGTTCCAGCGAGCACCGGTGGTTGATGAGGTCGAGGTTGACCAAGAATCAGACCAGGAGTCGGACCATGACCAGGGGTCGTAGGAGTCAACGCCGGGGGTGTAATCGTCTGCGGGGATGTAATCATCACCGGGAACGTAATCATCGATAACCGGAGTTACAGGAGTGGTGGGCTCGGGAGTTGTAGGAGCTACAGGAGCTACAGGAGCCACGGGCTTTGCGGGATTGGCCGGGGTAGTGGGCTCAGGAGTAGCAGGAGTGGTGGGCTCAGGCTCTTCCGGAGTATCTACAACGGGAGCGGTAGGTGCTGAGGAACCGAAGTCGATGCCGGTGGTGGACTCAATCCAGCTTGCCGACTGGGAAAGCAACGCGTAGTTGGACTGAGCGTTGATATCTGCACCGGGGTTAGCTCGGTCACCAGTTGAGCAAACAGCTACAATCTTGCCGTTGCGGATGAAGGGGCCACCGGAGTCGCCGTGGTTGGATGCGCCGTTTACGCCGCGCAGGTGAACTGCCGCGCCGTTGTATGCGTCATAGGAATCACCGATAACAGAAACGCGTGCTGAACGCAGAGTGTCAGTGTAAGAGCTGTTTGCACCCTGGCCGTAACCGTAGATATCACCCTGCTGGCCTACTGCGGGTTCGTAGTTGAAATCAATCTTGCCGTAGGAGGAAAGGGGCGCTTTTTCGGAGAGGTGGACTAGCGCGATGTCACCTTCAGGCGCGCTGTAAAGGCGGTCTGCTGCGATGGGCTCACCGGGGTTTACCTGGTCATTGCTCTGGTATACGCGCATGTTGTGGGAACCATCAACGCAGTGACGGGCGGTTAGAATCCACTGGTCGTTGAGCTGTTCGCCGGTGCAGCCGAAGGTACCTGACTGATCGTAAGAATTGAAGGAGAGCTGAACAATCCAGGGGCTGGTTGCCTCGTTGCCGCCAATAATATAGGGGGAAGCCTCGGTCGCATTCGCGCCGCCCATACCTGCGCTCAATAGCGCTACAGCGGAAACCGTGCTTGCCAAACCTTTATTGATTTTCATGGTGTGAGTCCATTCTCGGGGTGTGAAATATGCATTGAGGAATAAAAATACATAAATCATCTCTGACGGTGATAGGTGTCGGTTACCTTTTACTTTTTCCAGCAGTCAGGACTCTGGGTAAAATTTCCATCTAGCTGGGCTATTTGAAAATACGCTTCATCGTTTTGAGGGAGCCAGGATGCACTGCTAATTTTCTGCAACTCTCTTTAGCTAGGGTTCTAAAGAGAGAAGTATTTCAGCAGGTCAGATATGGAATATGGGAAATTGCTATAGGGAAACAATATTTCCCGCAGGGATTTGTTGTTATCTAGGGAATGCAATAGTGGTTCTCAAAAAACGATAAAGAGCAGTTACGGGTAACCGACTCCCCATAATTTACTCTCGCAATTGGGTGATTCTCAAAACTTTTTTGTGGGTACATGCGCTTACATAATTTTGCACATGTGATGTATTTTCGGCTGGTTGGGGGACGCCTGTGGATGCTTGAGTTTTATTCTGTAGGGAGTGGGACTGGCGGGACTGCCTCACTCACCACCTTTAAGCCCGCTCTCGCCTCAAGACTGAGTTCCCACTAGGCTGAAGATATGAGTGAATCAATGGAATATCGTCAAGTAGGTAATTCGGGATTGACCGTCTCCACGGTGGGATTGGGTTGCAACAACCTAGGGCGTGCGGGAACCATCACCGAAGAGCAACAGGGCACCGACGCCGTCGTCGCCGCTGCGGTTGACACAGGAATTACGCTGTTCGACGTCGCCGACATCTACGGCAAAGAACCCGGCCTGTCTGAAGCCATGTTCGGCAAAGCGCTGAAGACCCTGGGCTCTTCTGCTCGCGACGGCGTGGTGATTGTGTCTAAATTTGGCATGGACATGCAAGGGGCCAACGGCGCGGATTACGGGGTGCGCGGATCCCGCCGCTACATTATGCGCGCGGTGGAAGCCTCACTGCGACGTCTAGGTACCGACCACATTGACCTGTACTTTTATCACACCCCAGACCACAAAACCCCTGTTGAAGAGACTCTCTCTGCGTTGAATACTCTGATAGAGCAGGGAAAAATTCGCTACATCGGTAACTCCAACCATGCCGGCTGGCAAATTGCCCAAGCAGAATACGTAGCTCGAGAACTGGGAACTCACCGTTTTATCGCGGCAGAAAACCATTACAATCTGCTGGATCGACGTGCGGAACTCGAAGTGATGCCTGCCGCCCGCCAATTTGGTCTCGGCGTCCTTCCCTATTTCCCACTGGCTAACGGACTACTTACCGGCAAGTACGCAGAGGGCAAAGCTCCCGCCGGCTCCCGCCTCTCCCATTCCAAACCGGGATTGCTCGAAAGCACCGATTGGACCCAGCTAAAAGAATTTTCAGACTTCTGTGCAGATCGCGGATTCACCGAAGTACAGGTTGCCTTTAGCTGGCTAGCGCAACAAAACCCCGTAGCTTCGGTCATTGCTGGGGCAACTACCATTGAACAGGTGCGCGCTAACGCCCAAGCGGCATCGTTGCAACTGAGTGAAGCTGACATGGCTCGGCTCGACGAAATCTTCTCCGCCCCCGAGAAGATCGCGCTGTTCTAAGAGGTTCAACTGAAGCTGTATAAGCAGGTGACCAGCGCAGCAGTAAGGTTAGTTCACCGTTGCTGCTCTGGTCATCTGCCTACAGGCCTTAGGCAAACCGCGCCGAGAAATGTGTGGTCTTCAACGTCTTCTATTTCATCTTCAGCCCCAGCTCCGCGTAAGAAAGCACGAACTCCTGGTAGGGCTTAGGAAAAGCCGAGTGATTAGTCGTGTGCTTCTTCAAATAAGGGGAGTAGCTACGGGATAGCACCCGCTGGCTCTGATTATCAAAGTGCATCAGACGCGTGAAGGCCTGACCGCCTTCGGGTAACCCCTGTGCATCAAAGAGAATGTTGGTGACGGTTCGCTCAGCGACGCCGTCGCCGTTATCGTCAAAGAAATGCTGATACTTTTCCGTCAACGACGTGTGATCCGGTTGGCACTGACCGATAGAATTTCACCGCACCTTTCGAATCTGCCACGGTAGAGGCAAGTTCTTCGAATGAACCCAGCGAGGTATTCCACACCAGTAGACGCACACGGGCGCCGGGATTAGAATTCCCCTCCCAGTAAATATCTACGCTGGGGGTGTTCTCTGCAGGAACTTCAAACTGGTGGAAGGGCAAGGCATCCCAGGAGGTAGTGGTATCGCCTGTAAGTAATTTATAGGAGCTGCGCCACCGCTGGTTAGCGTCCCGTACCGAACCTGCTGTTGCCGTAACATTCCCGCTGCTCAAACTGAATGTGGCGGCGGCATGAGCTGGGGTGGTTGTCGAGAGCGCTACAGATCCAGCGAGTGCGCCTGATAGCGCAATCCCAACTGCTTGACGGCGAGAAATAGAAGGTGAGATACGGGAAGTGAGCTCAGCGTGATTCATGGGGGTCCTTGTGCTGGTAAGAATGTTGTTCTTTAGTTGTAACTTCAATAAATGAATGAAGGACAAACCGGCGATAGACAATAGTTTGCCGCGAACCCACAAGGAATGTTGCAAGTCGAATCCCGAAAACCGGGGCTCATGCTAATGTGCAGTTAAGACTACTTAATTATTAAATCTTCACAATATATACGCCGACCTAGACCGCCCGCGGCGGTATAGGGTCGGTTTTTATTGTGGGTATGAAAGTGAGGGTGAAGTGACTACTTCGGCTTCGACTCCCAACGAGCATAAATTACCTGCGCTAACGGATGGTCCCCACCGCCGTCATCTAGGGTTTGTTGCCACGGTTGTAACTTTGGGCGGTTTGCTCTTTGGGTATGACACGGGCGTAATCAACGGCGCGCTTTCCCCCCTGAGTCAGGAACTTGGGTTGGATGCTCTGGGGGAGGGCATGGTTACTTCTTCTCTGCTAGTGGGCGCGGCAATTGGTGCGATTGTCATGGGAAAGGTATCTGACTCCGTCGGACGCCGCAAGGCAGTGTTTATTCTGTCTTTCCTCTTCATCCTGGGCGTGGCGTTATGCAGTTTTGCACCGGGTCTCGCCATCTTACTCATCGGCCGGTTTGTTCTGGGATTCGCCGTGGGCGGTGCATCCACTGTGGTACCGGTTTACCTGGCGGAAATGTCACCTTTTGAAATCCGCGGTACATATTCTGGGCGCAACGAAGTAATGATTGTGGTCGGTCAGCTGGCGGCATTCATCGTGAACGCCATTATCGGTAACGTTTGGGGTCATGTTCCCGGCATCTGGCGGGTCATGCTGGGCGTGGCAGCGATTCCTGCGTTCTTCCTTCTTATTGGCATGTTGCGGGTTCCTGAATCCCCTCGCTGGCTAGCGTCCAAGGGGAAATACGAAAAAGCCCACGAGGTACTGCGTAGTATCCGTTCCAATGAGCGTGCGCAGGCAGAATTTGAGGATATCCAGATTAGCTTGGAGCAGCACTCCGAGCGAAGGCAAATGTCTGCTCGCGACATTTTTGCAAACCGCTGGCTCCTGCGCATCTTAATGGTGGGCGTGGGACTGGGCTTGTTCCAGCAGCTTACCGGTATCGATTCGGTGATGTATTACGGGCACAGCATCCTGACCGACGCCGGATTCGGTGAGCAGGCGGCGCTGATTGCGAATATCGCTCCCGGAGTTATCGGCGTCGTAGGGGCGTTAGTTGCATTGCGCTTTATGGAGCGTATTAATCGCCGCACCGTGGTAATTACCGGTTATTCGCTCACTATGCTGTTTCACTTGCTGATTTCTGGGGCGTCTGTGCTGTTTCCTGAGGGTAATGCCGCGCGTCCTTATGTTTTGCTCGTACTCATTGTTTTGCTGGTTGGTTCTATTCAGACTTTCTTGAATATTGCTACTTGGGTGCTGCTCTCGGAGATTTTCCCCGTGGGGATGCGTGCTTTCGGTATGGGCGCTTCGGTCTTTGTGAAATGGCTGTGTAACGCGGTATTGAGCTTGTTCTTCCCCTCGGTGATGGAAGTGTGGGGACTGAGCTTCACCTTCTTCGCGTTTGCCCTCGTGAATGCTGCTGCGGTGTTCTTTATGTGGAAAATGCTGCCGGAGACGCGCGGTAAGTCATTGGAACAGGTAGAGGATGGCGTGATGACGGGCGCAATTTTTAAGGTCGATAAGTAACGTGTTTTAGTTATTTCTTGTGCTGTAAGGGAGCTCCCGGGGCGAAAATGATTCGTTCCGGGAGCTTTTTATTGCCTTAAAAGACTGTTTGAGGAGGTGTTCTGTGCGTTCTAAAAATGGGTTGACCTGGGGTATTGGTAGTAAATGAGGGCGCCGTTGGTTATACGACATGAAAAATATCCGGGGTGGGTGCTTCTGAACGAAAGAGATAAAAATTTGAAATATATCAAGTAGATAGGCAGTGATTATGTGGGAAAAGAGGGGTGGAAGGTGCGGATGGGAAGACGACAGTAGGTCGGAATTGCAGGCGTAAGAGGGTTTTGAGGCGTCCCATCACAGAAGGCTGAAAACGAGATTTGGAACACTTATTGAATGTAAGTATATACAACTCTTTACTTGCTTTTGAGTGAAAACCCCCCCGCGAAATCAAGGTATTGCAGGGTGGTTGTATAGGCAATTATTTTCATCGTTTTGCATATTTTATATTTCTAAGTCAACCGTTTCTTTCAAAATATGCATAAATAAGTGGAAATAATGCCTAATAAGCCACAAATGAAGGGTATGTGTTGTTTAAATCTGGAAAAAATAACCTCAAAGAATCATGTGCTCCGGCTCATATATACAAGTGTTTTCCCTAGTCAGATAAACATTTTTCTTCACTAATTGAGGAATTAGACAAGAAAAGAGTTGTCTATACTTGGCATTTGTCCCCCAAACTGTCGTAATCTCATTTAGCGAGAAAAATACCCCCAACTTTTCTCAGAATCAGAACCACATTTCCCCCGTATAAACATCACCCAATTTGGAGCAACCCCCCTATGGCTTTCAATCGTCGAAACTTTCTTACTTCATCACTTACCGCTCTTGCAGGAGCAGGTCTAGCAGCTGCCACCCCTGCCGCTGCTGTTGAGGCGGTAGGCCCACGCATTAATCGGTGGAAGCTTGCCTTTGATGAAAATTTTGATGGTAACGCAGTAGATACCACCAAATGGAATATCCGAGATAGTGAACCTTTCCTTGCAGGTGTACCCGGCACCTGGGGTAATGCCCCCGGGAATACCCCCACCGTCAACTCCGCAAAATGCGTCAATGTAAAAGACGGGCGCGCAGTATTCCACCTTGAAAAGCTCCAAAAGCCCGTGATGGTTGACGGCAAGCGCCGCGACTTCAAGGGCGGATACTTGGACAGCCGCGGCAAGTTCTCCGCCGAATACTTCCGTGTGGAAACTCGCATGAAAATGCCTTCGGGCCCTAATGCTCACGGCAACCACGCATGCCTCTGGTTCCGTCCGGACGATAACGGTGAGTACAACCCCAACGCCACCCTTCCCTCGTTGGAAATTGATCTCAACGAGTATTACGGCGTCAACTACCAGGGCAAAGCTAATAATTTTGATATTACTCAGCGCACCGAAACCTCTGTGCACTTCGACCAGACCGGTGGCAATAAAGCTGATAACCGTTCGGTCTACGGCATGGGCTGGCTTCCTCGGGAACCCCGTGACTTGCAGAATGAATGGCACACCTGGGCGGTAGAAGTAACACCGGACCAGGGTATCGTGGTGACTTTTGATAATAAGCATGTACTTTGCCACGTGCCTGCTAATGATCCTCGCTTGCTGGCTGCTAAAAAGCCCGGAACTAAGATGCACATGCGCCTCAACTTTGAAGGCGGCACCCAGTATTGGGGTCCTGTCACTGCAGGTAACAAGCTGGACGGCACCATGGAAGTTGATTACATTCGTGCTTGGAAATATATGGGTTAATAAAAGCGTGTGTGTCGGTTTGTTGCAATCTTCGCAAGGTGTAAAATCGCACATCAACCAGGCTTTTTTCAAATCCTGAAGAAGTATTTGTGGAAAAACATAAAAGTTACCCCAAAGTAACCCACAAATGCCAGAAGCATCTAGTATTTTTAGACAAGTGCCCTTAGGTGCTTAGTAGTACTCACTTACACTTCTTATTCCCCTCAGGAGAACCCCCATGTCTCAGGTAAAAATCGGCAATCGCTCTGGCCTTAAGGTTGCCTCCGTTGCATCGGCAACTATCGCCCTCCTTGCAACAGGCACTCTTGCCCCTGCTCTTGCAGCGGATGACGCTAACCAGCAGGTAGTCTCCGCTACCGCAGCGGTAGTTGCTAACAGCGCGGTTAACCTTGCCGACGGCGTCTTGATTGAAACTGCCGAAAACCCCACTATCGCCGCGGACGGTACTTCAACCGGTCTTGCTACGGTGGAGTCCGCCGAAATTCAGAACCTAGAAATCATTCTGGAATCAGCCAAGACTGAGCTAACCGTTGGCACAAAAGATACGGTAAAAATTGCTGAAAATTCTGTAGGAGCGGCTATCAAGGCATACCCCAATGCTCGCGTGCTGGGTGCCTGGACCGTTTCGGATCCTTCGATTCTGACCGTGACCCCGCAAGGTGCTATTGAGGCGAAAGCTCCTGGCACTGCGACCGTTACCTTCACTTCCGCAGAGGTCTCCCAGGGAGTCGTTACCGAAGGTACACGTTCTGTGACCTTGGAAATCACCGTGGTTGCAGCAGAAGAACCTACACCAGCTGTAACGGAGACCCCCGCACCGGTAGAGACAGCGGCTCCTGCTTCCGTAGAGACGGCAACTCCCGCTCCCGTTGCATCAGAAACTCCTGTTCCCGTAGCTACCGAGACCGCTGCACCTGTAGAGACGGCAACTCCCGCTCCGGCAGAGGTTACAGTAACTTCTGCTGCGGCTGCGGATGCACCTACTGCCCCAGCTGAGACTGCAGAAGCACCTGCACCGGTAGCGGCACAGGCTCCTGCATCTACTGACGCAGTAGCAACTTCCGCTGTGGCTGCTGAAGCTCCTGCAAGCCAGGCAGTTGCCCCTCGCGCCGCTGCGGCGTCCACCTCTGTCTATGAGAACTGCGCCGATGTTCACGCCAAGCTGGGTCGTGAAATCCACCAAAACGAAGTTGGCTACGAGCCCAAGCTGGATCGCGACGGCGACGGCGTCGGATGCGAACTCACTCCTGACTACGAGAACACTCAGAATGGCTCTGAGCAGACCGTAGTTAACCAGGGCGGTTCTGAGAACACCTCTAGCACCAACGGTATCTACCCCTCGGATGATTCCCGTTCTGTGGACTCCTTGGCGTCCAGCGACCCTGCTAACGCTTACTATGGTTCGACCGAGACTACCTTGGCGAACACAGGCTTTAGTGCGATGGGTATCTTCGCTGGCGGCATGACCCTGCTTGGTCTGGGTACCGCTGCAGTAGTGACCTCGCGCCGTAAAGCTGTATAAGCTTTTTCACGCAAGATAAAACCGTGCCGCATCATGAACACCATGGTGCGGCACGGTTTTATCAAAAGAGCCCGTTATCGGGGGAGGCTCTAGAGGAATGAGACTCTCAGTGACTGCGTGGTGAGGGTCTTCTTCTTCATTTTGAGCCCCAGATCAGCGTAAGAGATTGTGAAATCCTGGTGTTCCTCAGGGAGCTCTGGGGAGAAATCTAGCTTGCTAGCGTGTAGCGACTATTTAAGTTTTTCACCAATCTTCAGATGAATAACACTAGGTCCTCTCGTTTCGAGAGCTTTAGTCACGCTCTCTGCCAGTGTCTCCATGGTTGCTTCAATACCTGTAGCGCCGAAGCCTTCTGCCAGTTGCACCCAGTTGGGCTGAACGAGGTTGACGGCGATGGGCGCAATGCCGCGATCGCGCTCATTTTGGCGAATTTCGCCGTAGCCGCCGTTATCCACACAGATAATGGGTAGGTCAAGATTTTGTTCCACCGCAGTCATGAGCTCTTGGATAGCGAACATCAGCGCGCCGTCGCCCAAAAGGCAGACCACAGGACGATCGGGGGCGGCAATCTTAGCACCCACTGCCGCGGGAAGGCCGTAACCGAGAGTTGCGTACGTTGCCATGTACAGCAGCGAATTGGGGCGGGGCGCGCGGTAGAACGTAGTGGTTCCCATGTAGGTAACCTGTGAGGAGTCACCGGAAATAATAGTGTTCTCCGGCAAGATGTCCATAATTTTTTCGTTGAGCGCGGCAAGCTCGGGAGCCAGCGCGCGGCCTTCGTCATCGAGCGCGTCAAAAACACTCTGAAGGTCGCGAACTTCGCGGCTTTCTTCGGTCACGCCCTCCTCTTCTAGTGCCTTCAAAAGCTGAGGAACAACAGCCTTGGAATTGCCGGGAAGTTCGATATCTGGGGTGATGTTGGTGAGCATCTGCGAGCGCTCAATATCAATACGGATGACGGGCCCGGCGGGGCGGATGTCGCCGTCCCACAGCTCGGCTTCACCGATTTTCGAGCCGATAATGAGCATGGCGTCTGAGGAGCGGCAGAACTCGTGGGCAGAGGAGAGGCGCAGGTCCGCGCCGAGGGAGAGGCGGTGCTTTTCGGGGATGGCGCCCTTGCCGTTGATGGAGGTAATGACGGGCGCTTCGAGAAGTTCTGCCAACGTGAGGAGGTCTGCTGCGGCGGGAATCGAGCCGCCGCCAGCAACGATAACGGGGTGCTTGGACGCGGCCAGTAGCTTTGCGGCTTCTTTGACGTCCTCTAGCGGTGCGGGTTGGGGCTTGCCGATGGGGCGAGCCTGCAACAGTGCGTCGTCGATGTCGGTTTCACGTTCGAGGACGTCGAGGGGTACCTCGATGTGAATGGGGCGGGGGCGAGCGTGTGCGAAGGAGCGGAAGGCGGTGTGGATGATATCAATGGCTTCTTCGGCTGAGTTCACGCGGCGGGAAAATTCAACGATTGAATTCACCGCACCGGTGGGATTCTTGGTTTCGTGAAGGGCGCCGATGTCGCGGTATTCCTGGCCGACGGGGCGGCCGGGGGAGAGGATAATCATCGGGCGCGATTCAGCGTAGGCGGTTGCAGCACCCGAAAGAGAGTTCAAAAGGCCGGGCCCGGAGGTGGTGATAACGACGCCGGGGAGCCCGCGCACCTGTGACCAGCCGTCGGCACCGTAGGAGGCGCCCTGTTCGTGGCGAGTGGTGACCGGTTTGATGTTGAGCTCGGGCAGATGGCGGTAGAACTCTAGGTTGTGAGTTCCTGGGATGCCGAAGATGGTGTCGATGCCGTAGTTTTTCAGGGTTGCAAGAATGGCGTAGCCTGCGTTGCGGCGCGATTCAGTAGTTTCCACAGGGGTCTCCTTGATAGCGCGGATGCGCATGAGGGGTGGGAAGCTCAGGCAGGGTGGTTCGCCCTGAAACTGTTTGTCCCAGGTGGGACTATGACAGTTTATAAGTAAGTTCCGCGTAATCTAAGGATTGTTCTCTCTGAAATGTTATCCAGCTCACGTATAAAGATGCAGGGTGGGGGTTCATACTAACTGCAGAAAGTGCAAAATGATTATTCTTCGATCCTAAAAGTAACGAAACCAAGCCGTACTTAATTATTTGATAAGTTGGAAGAGTCCCACGCCTCAACACCAAGGAACCCCTGTGACTTTTCCCCAAACACACCGCGCCCTCCCCCTCACCGCTCTGGCTCTTGCCACTGCCATGATTTTCTCCGGCTGCGGGGCAAACTCTGAGAACACTCAGGATTCGAACGCCTCATCGTCCGCAGCCACCGAGTCTTCAGCTTCAACAGAATCACCCGCGGCGTCGTCGTCCAGCATCTCGGACGAAACCAACCAAAAACCCGCTGAACTCTTCGGCGGTGGAACCGAAATCTTCCCTGACCGACGGTTTGTTGCGCTCTATGGGTCACCGGAAAATGCATCTCTGGGTGTGCTGGGCGAATACTCACCCCAAGAGGCAGTAAAGCAAGCAAAAACTCTTGCCGAGCAGTACCAACCGTTTAGCAAAGAACCCGTCCAACCCGCGTTTGAAATCATCGCTACGGTTGCCAGCAGCGAAGCTGGGGAGGATGGCGATTATTCCCGGGAGCTATCCGTGAAGAAGCTCCTACCTCTCATCGAGGAAGCAGAGAAAAACGGGGTGTACGTCATTCTTGATTTACAGCCGGGGCACGATACCTTTCCCCATCAGGTGAAACAGTATGAGGAGCTCCTCAAACGCCACAATGTAGGTATTGGGCTTGACCCCGAATGGCGGCTAGCGCCGGGGCAAATGCACCTGCAACAAATCGGTAGCGTGGACGCCGCCGAAGTCAACGAAGCCTTAGAAGTAGTAGCTGACGTGGTGAAACAAGAAAAACTTCCGCAAAAATTAGTGGTTCTCCATCAGTTCACCCAAACCATGATTACTAACCGCGAGCTGATTGATACCTCCCACCCTGAACTCGCGCTGACCATCCACGCAGATGGGCACGGCACACCCGACCTGAAAAAAGATACCTATAACGCTCTCTTGCAGGGGCTATCTCCAGAAATCTACCCCTCGTGGAAGAACTTCTACGATGAAGACACCCCCACTCTCTCCCCCGAGCAGACCTATAACCTGAACCCGAAACCCTGGGTTGTCACCTACCAGTAATCCCAGATGAGGAGCTCGTTGTGGAAATTTTTAGTAAACACGGAACTGAACGCGCTGTCGATTGGGAAGCAGCTGGCCTTCGCTGGTTAGGGCAAGCGCAGGACGACGGCGGGGCGCGTGTGGCTGAGGTCGTTTCTGCAGAGGGTGAACGGCTGGTTATTGAACGTATTCCCGAAAGCTCTCCTGATCGCAGTATTGCCTGTGACTTTGGCGCTCGCCTCGCCCGAACCCATCAGACAGGGGCCGAAGCATACGGCGCAGGCCCTGCCGGGTGGGCAGGTTCCGGGTTGCAGGGACCAGCCGGTAACCAGCTAGAACTTCCCCTGAATCACCACAGCAACTGGGGCTCAATGTGGGCGCAAGAACGCATCGCCCCTCTAGTGCGCAAAGTTGAAGATTATGGTGCCCATGAGCGAGGGGTATTTGGGGAACTGTGCGCTTTGCTGCGCGAGGGAAACTTCGATGGCTCTTACGGGGAGGGGGCAACCCCCGCCCGTGTTCACGGGGATCTGTGGGCAGGGAACGTTTTGTGGACCGAGAGCGAAGCGGTGCTCATTGACCCAACCCCCTATGGCGGTCATCCTGAAGACGATTTGGCGGCGCTCGCTCTCTTTGGTGCTCCTCATTTGGATGACATTATTCAGGGTTATCAGCAGGTAAGCCCCCTTGATAAGGGATGGGAAGACCGGGTTGAGCTCCACCAGCTTCACCTCTTGCTCCTCCACGCCGTGCTCTTTGGAGCGGACTACGCCCGTCAGGCGTTGAAAGTGGCGCGAAAATACATATAGGGCTGGTGGTGAGATACCAGGAAAGTGAACGAGGTACCGTCTCAGCACGGTACCTCGTTCGCTTTTCTAGTACCTGGCGCAAAAAATACTGCTGCACAAAATTCCCAAATACCCAAAAATTGTTGCATAGTGGGATACGACACATTCCACAATGTAGGCATCGCCGTCTGCACTGACCTCAGATTCCTGGAGGACCCCATGAGCACACACCAAAAGTCTGCCGCAGAGAACGCTAAACCGTCGTTCTCCGCTTACCCCAACCGCGTTATCGCAACCGGTGCCGACGGCGTCGAACGAGTTGGCCCCGTCAACGCCGCTGAGGTTCCCCGCTGGGCAGGTAACGGCACCTTCGCTCGTCTGCCGCGTTTGGACGAGGTAGAAAAAGCAGACATTGTGATTGCAGGTATGCCCTGGGACTCTGGCGTTTCTTACCGCCCCGGTGCTCGTTTTGGCGCCAACCACGTGCGTGAGGCATCCCGCTTGCTGCGCCCCTTCAACCCTGCCGCTAATATCTCTCCCTTCAAGGAAGCGCAGGTGGCAGATGCGGGCGATATCATCGGTAATCCCTTCAATATTGAAGCTGGACTCACTGAGATGGAAGCCGGTGCACACGAACTCACTAGGGATGGCGCCAAGCTGGTGACCATCGGCGGCGACCACACCGTTGCCCTGGCTAACCTGCGCAATATGGCAAAGCAGCACGGCAAGATTGCCCTGCTGCACTTCGACGCCCACCTAGATACCTGGGATACCTACTTCGGCGCCGAATATACCCACGGAACGCCCTTCCGCCGCGCCTTTGAAGAAGACCTACTGGACACCGGCGCGCTCTCCCATGTGGGTACTCGCGCGTCGCTCTACGGCACCGAGGACCTCGACGACGATCGCCGCTTCGGCTTCGGCATCATATCTTCTGCCGATGTTTACTACCTGGGTGTGAAGAAGGTTGTAGACCTACTGCGTGCCCGCATTGGCGACCGCCCGCTCTATATTTCCATCGATATTGACGTGCTCGACCCCGCTCACGCGCCCGGCACCGGCACCCCCGAAGCTGGTGGAATCACCTCCCGCGAACTGTTGGAAATCCTGCGCGGACTGCGCGGTCTCAACATCGTGGGCTCGGAACTCGTGGAAGTTTCCCCCGCCTACGATCACGCAGAACTCACCGGCATTGCCGCCGCCCATGTAGTCTACGAACTCGTCTCCCTGCACGCCGCCGGCGTCAATTCAGGTACCGCTTCACCGGCGTACGGCGAAGCCGACATCACCTACGGCAAATAAGTCTTTATCAACCACCGAAAGGAAATCTCTGTGGTAAAAATTCAAGAACTTTTGGACGACGCCAACCCGGCAGAAGCGCGCATCATGAAGCACTTCGCTAACCGCGCAGGGGGTTTTCGCCCCTCTGCCGTCCGTGACGTCTTTGAAGTGGCAATGCGCCCGGGCATCATTTCTCTTGCTGGCGGCAATCCCGATTTAGACTTGTTGCCCCTCGACGAGCTGGGGGCGATGTCCGCCCGCATTATTGAAAAGGAAGGACTGGAAGTTCTACAGTACGGCTCCGGCGCTGGCCTGGAAGAACTCGCCGAGCTGGTCTGCGAATTCATGAAATCTGAAGGATCTTCACCTGCCCTTGAAGAGATTCAAATGACCGCTGGCTCCCAGATGGGTCTGGATCTCGCCACCAAATTGTTTGTGAACCCCGGCGACGTCATTCTCGCCGAAGGCCCCACCTACACCGGTGCGCTAGGCACTTTTGAGGGATATGAAGCCGACGTACGCCAGGTTGCATTAGACGGCGATGGGCTCGACCCCGCCGCCGTCCGCGAAGCTATCAAAGCTATTCAATCTGAGGGTAAAGAGGTCAAGTTCCTCTACACCATCCCCAACTTCCAGAACCCTACCGGTGTGACCCTTTCCGACGACCGCCGCGAGGAACTGACCCGCATCTGCCGCGAGCTGGACGTCCTGATTGTGGAAGATAACCCCTACGGCCAGCTCTCATTCGACGGCCTGCGCCACCGTTCCCTGCACTCCTATGACCCTGAAAATGTGCTTTACCTGGGGAGCTTCTCTAAGGTTTTCTCCCCGGGCGTGCGCGTGGGTTGGATGGTAGCTCCCGAACGAGTGCGAAAGTTCCTGCAGATTGCTGGCGAAGCTGTGACCATCTGCCCCTCGGTACTGTCGCAGCGTTTGGTGCTGGGATTCATGGCAGAGGGAATGTGGGAACCTCACACCCGCCGTACCGCTGCGCTCTATAAAGAACGGTGCGAGGCCGTGCTCGCCGCCTGCGAAAAGTACATGCCAGAAGGTACCACCTGGACGACGCCGTCGGGCGGTTTCTTTACCTGGCTTACGCTGCCAGAGGGCGGCAAGTACGCCGACGCTGCTGACGCTCTTGCGCCCGCCATCGAAAACGGTGTGGTGTTCGTGCCCGGGTCGGCGTTTTTCGAGACTGTGGACGGCAAAAACCCCGGTGCGAACCAGCTACGTATTGCGTTCTCCTCGGTGGAACCGTCTGTGCTTGAAGAGGGCGTGCGCCGTTTGGCGGAGGTGCTATAGGGGTCTTTGAGACCCGCCGAGAAAGTACACCCTTCCCGCAAAAATACATGTTCAAGCATGTACTTTTGCGGGAAGGGTGTACTTTTTTATTTGCTGTGGGGGGGGGAGTCACATCCGCGTCGAGAACACATGGCTTGCCCACAAACACAGCGAAGAAGCATGTGTTGTGGGCAAACCGTGTGTTCTCATTTTTACGAAAGAGCTAACAATCCAAAGCTCACACCGCTTATTCCAATGCCAATTACCGGTGTTAGTCCCCTCAGGATTTAGGCAATCTTAAAGACCGTATCGCCAAAGGTCGCCTCTACGTTGAGGCTTCCACCCAACGACTCCACGTAACGGCGAATGGTATCTATCTGAGCTCGATCAATCTCCCCATTTTCTAATTTCGAGATTCGATTCTGACTGACGTCCAGCTCCTGAGCCATTTCTACCTGGGTTTTATTCTGAGCTTTCCGAAGTTCGCGCAGCTTGTACGACCTAATATCCGCGTAAATGCGCTCTTTAGCGTTGACTACCAGGTCAGGTTGGGCTGGCCTACGCTTACGAATATCGTTCAGATTACTCATGTTTATCAAGTCCTTTGAGATGCTCGGCAAATAACTCATCAGCTCTGCGGACATTACGCAGATACCATTTACTCCAAGAATTACTTTTATCTCCAGCAACTAAAAATATGGCTTCCCGCCTTGGATCAAATGCAAAGAGCAATCTAAGCTCGCTTCTTCCCGAAGATCCAGGTCTCAGCTCTTTCATATTTTTATAGCGTGAATATTTGACCGAATCCACTAAAGGGCGACCGGCCGATGGGCCCAGTTCTTCGAGAACTTCAAGAGCAGCAATTACCTGTGCATAGTCCTTTTCATTCAACTCCAGCAACCAACTCTCAATGAGCGTCACATCAATACTCCACATTGAATAAATATAGCTTAAAAGTTTTACAACTTCTAAGATTTATTAAAGGCCGGTTTGAGCATAAAAAGTACACACTTCCCGCGAAAATACATGTTCAAGCATGTACTTTTGCGGGAAGTGTGTACTTTTTCGGCGGGCGCCCTCACACGACACCAAACCCACCGCGCAGCGATGCCCCCGCCCCGCGCGTCCTACTTCTTAGGCCGTTTGACGCCCATCGCCATCGAAATGAGCTTATCGAAGGCGCGATCAGGCAAAATTGCGTGAGCTGCAATCAGAGGGCGTGCGCCAAACCCAACCGCGTAGCGGGTCTTGGGCTTCTCGGAGGTCAGTGCCTTTGCAATTGCATCAGAAATAACGGTGGGCTGAGAACCCCTGTTGACGCCGCCGCCGCGAAGGCTCTTTGCCACAGCCTTAGCCTGTGCCGCGTATGCTCCGGAGCCTGAAACCTTCTCAACGTTATCTGCCGCGATACCGCCCCACTCGGTCGCGATTCCACCGGGCTCAATAATCACCACGTCAATGCCGAAAGGCTCAACCTCTATACGCAACGAATCACTGAGGGCCTCCAACGCAAATTTTGTACCGTGGTACCAGCCCCCCAAGGGGGTGTACATCTTGCCACCCATCGACGAAATATTGACGATAGTTCCTGAGCGTTGCGCTCGCATGTGGGGGAGCACTTTCTGAGTCAGGCTCATCGCACCGAAAATATTGACCTCAAACTGGCGGCGCGCCTCGTCCAAGGGAGTGTCCTCGATAGAGCCGTAAGAACCGTAGCCGGCGTTGTTTACCAGGACATCGATGCGACCTGTTTCTGCAATAATCTGCTCCACCGCGGCGGTAACAGAAGCATCATCGGTCACATCCATAGCGAGGGTGCGCACTCCGGCTTCTTCGAGCTTTTTCATGCGGTCCACACGACGCGCGGCGCCGTACACCGTATAGCCGAGTTCCTGCAGTTTGCGGGCGGTGACTTCACCGATTCCCGACGAAGCGCCGGTGACAAGAGCAACTTTTTCAGACATTGCTTTCTCCTTCAAGTAATTGATAGTGAAAGTTATTCTTCCACATCAAAGAGGCTAAATGCTCAGAAGATGGCTCAAATCATCTGGCAATACCCAGAGAAAGCCCAAAGTTCATGCGTCATTCACCCTGATTTTTGGGTTATTTCTTTCGAACCACTCATGCTTTATGTCTATGCCGGTGTAAACGTATTCAGTTTCAAAGGAGATTCCATGCCTCGCACCATCTTTGCCCACCGAGGACTTTCTTCCGTCGCGCCAGAGAACACTCTGGTTGCCATCGGTGCTTGTGCAGAAAACAAGGTGAAATGGTTCGAAACAGACGTGGATATTCTGGGCGATAGCACGCCCGTCGTCATTCATGACACCCACCTGGATCGCACTACCAACAGAACCGGTTCCATCTATGACCTCACCGCAGAGGACTTAGAGGGAATCGATGCGGGAGCCTGGTTCGGGAGTGAGTACCGCGGGCAGAAGTTGCCGACCCTGGCTCAGCTGGTGGAGCTGATGAACCGCAAGGAGCTCAACGGGAATATCGAGCTCAAGCCCAATGGGCAAGGTGCTGAGAAAGCGTTGGAGCTTATCGACGCCGTCATTGCAGAGCTCGGCAAGCTAGATGACGACCGTAAAGTAGTCATTAGCTCTTTCGACTATTTGGCGCTGGCTGAGTTTAAGCGTCGTGCCCCCAATATTCGGTCGCAGCTCTCATGGGTGCGGAAATGCTGGCGTCCAACTGGCTTACCACCCTTGAATTTATAGGTGCAGATACGGTTCACCCCGACGCCGCTGCCCTCACCCCTGAGCTGGTGCAGCAGATGAAAGAGGCGGGTTACACGATTAATGCGTGGACGGTAAACTCCCGCGCCCGAGCTAACGAGCTTCTCAACTGGGCCGTAGACGGGATTATCACCGATTTCGCTCATGAATTTATGGACTTGGCGAAGGTGGGAAAATAATCCATTGACCGGCGTAGCTCGTTTTGACCATGTCTACCTGGTCAAAACGAGCTACGCCGGTCAGAGACTTTGATTCTTCTTTATACTAGAGAGCAACCTCTTTTCTTCGCGCGTGTGCGCTTTGGCTGAAAGTCCTCTCTGTGGTCGAAATCCTCATCATCATTCTCATTGCACTCATTTTGAGTAACGGTCTTGCCGCGCGTTTTCGCCTGGTGGGACCGATTGTTCTTATTGTGGTGGGTTCGATCGTCTCCTTTATCCCTCACCTGCCCCGGGTCGAGGTAGAGTCCGAAATTATCTTGAGTGTTTTCCTGCCACTTTTGCTGTACTGGGAGGCTCTGAACATCTCGCTACGAGGCATTAAACGTGCTCTTCGTGGCATCGTTATTTCCGGCACGCTGATGGTGGTTTTCGTTGCCGTCTCCGTAGGCCTCGTGGGCCAGTGGATTGGATTCACGTTGGGCACGGCTTTGCTCATTGGCGCTGCCGTTGGCCCGACGGACGCCACCGCCGTCTCTGCTCTGGGCAGGGGAATTTCGCGTGGACAAATGGTGGTTTTGCGCGCTGAATCGCTTATTAACGACGGTACGGCGCTCGTGGTCTTTGCGCTCGCCTTGGAATATGCGGGGGAGCATCAGCAGATTACGGCGTCGCATGCGATTGTCACCTTCCTCATTTCCTTCGTTGGTGGCGCGGCTATTGGACTTGTTGGCGGTTGGATTATTGCACGCGTTGGTGCGCCCATCCAGAACGCGATGCTGGGCAACCTTTTCCGCATTCTCACTCCGCTCCTCATTTTCTTCTTAGCCGAGCTAATTGAGGCATCTGGCGTTCTTGCCGTGGTGGTGTGCGGTTTGTATATGGCGCAGGTGGGTCCGCGTTTTCAGTCCACGGGTTCCCGTTATTTGGCGCGCCCATTCTGGGGTATCACTACCTATATTTTGAACTCGTTCCTCTTCTTCTACGTGGGCTACCTGCTCCCTACCATTGCTCGCGGTTTGAGCTCAGATACCCTGACGCACGCGGTATGGGGCACGGTCGTTCTCTACTTCACTATGCTGTTGGCTCGCATGGCGTTCATGGAAATTACCATTCGAGGTATCCGACTTCTTGACCGCCGTCCGCAACAGAAGAAGCGCCGCACCACGTTCCGTAGCCGCTTGGTCTCTGATCTGGCAGGTTTCCGCGGCGGTATCTCGCTGGCGGTGGCTCTTTCGATTCCAATTACCCTGGCAGACGGCGAGGCGTTTCCGTTCCGAGACGTCATTATCTTCGTGACCAGTGGAATCGTGATTCTTTCGCTGGTAGTTCAGGGCGCCCTATTGCCGCTGGCAGTTCAAGCATTAGAACGTGCCCCCGCACCCAACTATGCTGAAGACCCCGAGGCAGAAGACCGCGAGGTACGAGCCGCCATGATTGACTCTATGCGGGATGTTTACAAGGACTTCGACCAGATTGTAGTTCGCCACAACGTTTCCCCTACTGCCGCAGAGAAAGTAAAAGCTGGCTGGGAGAAACAGCGGGATCGCTGGTTGAAGATGGACCCAGATAACAGGGAAGAGAAAGTATCTCAGGCTAAAGAAGAGATGAAAGAACTTCAGCTCGCACTGGTCAGGGAACGTCGACAGCATATGATTCGCTACCGCGATGAGGGCAAGATTGACGACGAAGCGCTCATCCGCCTGCTGGATATCACTGATATGGATGAAATTAGGCTCACCGGCCCGGTTGAGATGGAGTAGTTGCCCTAACGGATGGTGTGGAGCTTTTCCTTGGAGAATTGCGGGTCGGGATCGCAGGTTACCTTGTATTTTGTATCTGCCAGTTCGGTAATTTTGGTGACGTACGCCTGAGTTTCCCCAAAGGGTGGGATTCCCTTATACTCTTCGACTGCGGCGGGACCGGCGTTGTAGCCTGCGAGGACAACCCGTAAGAGTTCGTCGTCGTTATGTGCAAAGGGAGCGAGGCGCTCCTTGAGATAATCGAGGTAGCGACCCTGCGCGGCAATAGACGCGGCGGGGTCGGTGGGATCACCCTGACCGTACATCGCCCAGGTTTCGTCGGTGAACTGGGCGAGACCTTTCGCGCCTGCGTGGGAGGACGCCCCGGTGCGCCAGTCTGATTCGGTTTCAACCTGCGAGGCTATGATGCCGGTTCTAAAGCCAGATTCTTCGGAGGCCAACTCGAGGGCGTCGCGTACTTCGTTGGGGGCGTAGGTGAGGTCGGTTTGCCCGCAGTAGTCTTCGTAGGTTTCGTGCAATCCGACGACGCCGGCGCCCAGCAAGAGCCCCGAGGCGAGTACCTGCCAGTGGGCAAGAATACCTGCCCCAACGCGTAGGGCGGGGTTGCGGCGGGAGCCTTGTGCAACGGTTGAGGCTACCTGAGATGTGGAGGTCTGAGTGCTCTGCGAAGCGTCAGACTCGGGTGCGGGGTGTCGTTGTGTCATCGTCTACTAGAGTAACGTACACACGCTAGCCCCGCCGAGAACACACGGTTTGCTCACAATACATGGTTGTTCGCTGTGTTCTTGGGTAAAACGTGTGTTTTTGATGGACGACGACGCCGCAACGGCACCGGAGGTCACATCACCTCGATGAGCCCCCGCGCGCCACGTTCCATCTCGGCAAAGGAGTGGTTCACAAAGCTATAGGTTCCGACTTCGCGAAACTCCATTTCCACGAACCCACCCTGGGCAGAGGCGAGGTCGAGGGACTGGGCGTGTCCGCCGTCGTTGCCGAAGGCGTCCTGTGCATCGCGTAATAGGTAGGCGCCTTCCTTGTAGACCGTGTGGAATTGGCTGCCCACCACATGGAAACTGCATCCCTTAGAAGGACCAGCGGCAAGAACCCACATGCGCACTTTCTCGCCCACACGAGCTTGGAGAGGTTCTGCCACATACTGGGTAGCATGGCCGTTCCACATTGTGAGAGTAGGGACACCGTCGGCTACGGCGTCGGGGGCAACGTCCACGATCTTGTTTCCGTCAGCGGTGCTCTTGCCGGTATCAGTAAGGTAAGTTTCGTTTTGAACCACCACAAACTCGCGGTCCACGGTGCTCAATGAGACGGGATCAATGATGACCGCCCCAAACATTCCTGCGGCAATGTGCGTGCTCATAGGCATAGTGGAGCAGTGGTAAAGCCAGATTCCCGAGCCTGTAGCTTCAAAGCGGTACACCAGTTCTTCGCCGGGAGCGATGGTGCGCATGTTCTCGTTGGGGGAGACCATTCCTGCGTGGAAGTCCACCGAATGACCCATAGTCCCGTTGTTTTTGAGTGTAATTTCAAAAATATCGCCGAGCTTACCGTGTAAGACCGGGCCCATATAGGAGTCGGTGAAGGTCCACGAATTGATGGTGATTCCGGGGGCAATCTCTTGTTCGGTTTCGGAAACGTCGAAGGCGATGCGGTGTACCCGTGCGCCGTCCTGAATCTCTGCGGATTCGACGGGGTCGAGGGTAGCGTCGCGCACTTTAAAGTCCTTGCTCAGGGGCGCAGAGAAGTCGATTTCGCTAGACTTCATCACGGTTGAATCTGCCCCCGTGCCGGGCATGCCTTCATGCCCGGTAGCGTCTTCCGTTGCTCCCGATGCCACTACAGAGAACGTCATTCCCATCGCGCGGTGGCCGATAATCGTGCACCAGCCCTCGGCATCGCCGGTAATTACCCCGACATGGAGAGTGCGGGTTTCACCGGGGTTAATGCGTCCGGTTTCTGCGCCACCGTTAGCGTCTATATAAAGGTCGTGGATGTTGGTGCCGTCCATATTCTTGACCTCAATCACCAACTCGTTGCCTACCGGTACTTCAACGGAGTTGGGCACAAATCGCATGTCGGAGGTTGCTTGAACTTGGATGCGGGTGACCTCTCCGGTGCCGCGGGAAGCATTTGTTCCACCCCAGCGCAGTAGCTTGGACGACGACGGCGCAATCGCTACCCCAGTCGCCACCGCGGCAAGAGCTGCGCCGCCACCGATGAGTAGTTCCCTGCGGGCATTGGGTTGCTGGGGAGCAACCTCAACAGGAGTTCTGGGCGCAGGGGCTTCTCCACGGGCGCGTGCGGCAATCATTTCCTTGCGGGCTGCTACAGATTTTTTCACGCCACGGAGCATCAGCGGTATGAAGGCGGCAAGAGTCATGGCGCCCACAATGGAAACCAGCGCGCGTACCATCGACCCGGTGAGTTCCGCGGGCAAAACGAAGAAGATGAGGCAGATGTTGATAATAGCCACGCGCCCGAAGGAGAACCGGTTGAATTCCCTGTTTGACGCGCGGACGGCGGCGGGGCCACCTCCCATGCGTACCGGCAGCAGATAGCTCATGGCGCCGAGGAGAACTTGCAACAGGAAACCGGCGACAAAGACGGGGGTGGCGGTACGCAGATGAAGCTGGGCGAAATCGGTGGTGAAGACCATGACCGCGGTCCACACCGTGCCCACGATGAGCCAGGCGAACCCTGCTGCTACCGAGAGCGTGGGGTAATCGAGCGGTTTTTTGGCGGCGCAGGTTTTGACCATTAATACCGCGATGACCAGCAGGGCGAGAGCATAAATAACCAGCCCCGCGCCTGCGAGGGAGCGGAGGTCGAGGAGTGCAGCGAGCGTCGTGACCGTAACTCCTGCGACCATGCCCCACAAACCGATTTTGGAGAGTTGAACCGCTGCGGGGTGCATCTTGGTGCGGAGCATAGTGGGCCAGAGCGTCATGAGCGTGCCCACCACGGTAAGCCCTACGAAGCCCAGAACATTGACTGTCTCGTGCCCCAGCAGCAGGCGGTTGTACAGGTCAGTGGTCGTGGAATTGCGGGCAAGGAGCGCGCCGAAAGTAGCTCCCACCGGCAAAAGCCAAGCGGCTGCGATATAGAAACGAACCGTCAAATCAAAACGCGCGGGCAGCGCACTGCGTAACTGACGAAGAAGGTTCAGCCCATGCCAGGCGACCATCAGCCCCACGCCGGTGGACCCCAGCAAAGTCAGCGGATAAATCCCGCCAACGATGCCCACCATCAGCACAATCATGGATGCGTTGAGCCCGTAAATACGCCCCACCTGCGTCTTGCGCGCTTCGTCGGGGAGCTTTAGTTTGAGCAATGCTTCGGTGAAGTGTTGGCTCCATATCAAAATGGAATTTGTGATGAGCCCCAGGGTAACCATGTGGACCATCAGCCAGGTGGAATTAGGTACCCAGCGGTGCACAAAGATAAGGATGAACAGCAGAATCATCCATACGCTCACTGGCTTGGATGCTTTCCGATGCCAGGTTGCGCGCCCCGACGCCCGGCGGGCTATTTGCTCCGCCGAGGGCGAGGGCGAGTTCGCGGAGGTGCTGAGGGGGAGCTTCTGGGAAGGCATGGGATCCTTTGGGCATCATAAAATTTGCATGGATAATGCAATTATAGTTTGTGCCGAAAACACAGCAACTTCCCACAACACACGCTTCTTCGCGGTGCTCGTGGGCAAATCGTGTGCTCTCGACGTTGAACCCGGTGAATCTGGGCTTCCTCGGATAAAGTGAACCCATGGCATTAGACGTAATCATTACCATTATCTCGGCGCTAGCAATCGGTATCGGATGCGTAGGCATCATCTACCCTATTCTGCCTGGATCCATTCTTGCGCTCGGCGGCATTGTGCTGTGGGCTTTTACCGTGCGCGCCCCTGAAGGCTGGTGGGCGTTGGGACTCGGCGGCGTCCTCCTTGTTCTTGGCATGACGGCGCAGCTACTCCTCACCGGCAGAACCCTCAAACGCGAAAGAATCCCCAACTCGTCCACTCTCTGGGGTGCAGTGGGCGCAGTAGTGGGTATGTTCGTCATTCCCGTGGTGGGTTTGTTCATAGGCTTTGCCGCAGGTCTCTACCTCAGCGAAGCTAACCGACGCCGCAACTTCAGCCAAGCAGTGCCAGCCACCTTGCAGGCACTCAAATCGATGGGCCTGGGTATTGTGGTGGAATTCGGATGCGCGCTCGCGGCCGGAACCGTGTTTGCCCTTGCCGCCATCACCTATTTTGTGACTGCCTAGCCAACTAACCCAGGCGCTGGATGCCAGACCCCATAGCAAATCTCACGGGACGACTTGCGGGTAGAAGGTAGACTTACTGTCGTGAAATCTTTGCCCGCATCCTTGTTGCTCGTTGCCTCGATGATTACCCAGGCCCTCGGAATGTTCCAATACACCGGGAACGCCCTGGTGATTTCTGGTCAGGTCTTCTTCCCCATCCTCTTCCTGCTCATGATCGTTTATCTGTCATGGCGCAACCCCTCAACTTCTGAGCGATTTCAGGGGCCGCACTTTATGATTTTGGGGCTGGCGGCCATCAGCTTGATTGTCACCATCGTCGGTGTAGTGGGCTCACTGTGGTATTTCTACCCCTCCATTTACGTGTATTACGCCTCTTTCTTCCTGCTTGTTCTAGAGCTGGCGCTCATCATCGCTTCGCTCCCCAAAAAGCCCAAGAAGGAACGTAAAGTCTCCGCACGTCAGAAGCGTAAAAACCGCGGTACTAACTTGGTGGCAACTGCCAAGACGCCGCAGGGGGAGTCGGATTCAACGTCGTCCCACCGCGCTAACTAGAACCACCCCTACCACCTCCGGAGCACACATGAGCACCTCGCCCACCCCTTCGATATCCGCCGGATCAATGCAGCCTAAAAAATGGGCGATTGTTGCCGCCTTCGCTGTACTTGCCTTTGTTATCGGGTACACGATGAACTATGCGTTGACCGTGGGCGCGCTGGACTTCTCGGTGTACCGTTATGGCGCGATGACCGTGTTCAATAACGAGGGCTTTGACAAAGATCTCTACGTTATCGACCTGCTTCGTTTGGGCCCGAACTTCTCCCTTCCCTTTACTTACCCACCGTTTGCGGCGTTACTCTTTGTGCCGATTGCCTTCATTCCTAAGTGGCTGGGCGTGGTGCTGATGATGCTCCTTGCCTACGCGGTGGCATTCTGGCTCTCGGTCATTATTCTTAACTACGCCAATAAGCGCGGCCGCGTGCTTCCGTTGCAGCGCTATTTGGGGCGAACCGGTACCATCGTGTTGCTCATGGCAGTGATTCTGTGGTCCGGTCCCTGGCTCCGCGGCTTGAACCTGGTCCAGATTAACCCGCTCATTATGTTGCTGGTGCTCTGGGACTTTTTGCGCCCGGCAACTCGTCTTCCCCGCGGCTTCTTCATCGGTATTGCCGGTGGTATTAAGCTCACCCCGTTGGCGTTTGGTCTCATTTTGTTGATGCGCAAGGATATCAAGGGCGTTATCACTCTCGGTCTTTCATTTTTGGCAACCGTGGGCATCGGTTTCCTCTTTTTGCCTTCTGAGGCAGTGGAATTTTGGACGTCGGCGGTTTCTGACCCCTCGCGCGTCGGCAATATTAACTACCTCGATAACATCTCAATTCAGGGCTGGCTCATGCACTTAGGGCTTACCGGTGCGGGACTGAAGCTGATGCACTACGGGCTGATTCTCGTGCTACTGGTGGGCATCGCGCTTCTTATTCCTATTCTCGAAAAGCACAAGATGGTGCTTTCACAGGTAGCACTGAACGCCTTCCTGATGGTTTCCATGAGCCCTATCAGCTGGTCCCACCACAACACCTGGCTGCCTCTGCTGGTGGCAGCTCTGTGGCTGGACGCTTTCCCCGCCTTTTTCTCCCGCGCATCCACCGGGATGCGTATTGCCGCGCAGATCTGCGCGTGGGTTGGAGTTATCGGTTTGTATGCCGGGCCCATGTGGATTGGTTCGCGCTTGCACGGTTCCAATGACAATCTGGACTACATCGCGCAAGGTCCCCTGGTGATTTCAGCGATTCCGGTTATCGCTATGTTCATCACGGTGATGCTGTGGATTGTGGTTGGTCTGCAGCACCGCCGGGAGATTGCTGCGACTCCTGCGGCGGGCGACGACGTCGCCGTCGAGGCTCTGCGTTATTAAACAGAAATGGTGCGGTATAGGGTGGAAGCCCTATACCGCGCCGAGTCTGTTTAGGCTACCGAGACCCCTAACAATAGACCGATTCCGTAGGTTGTCGCCAGTGCCAGTGCCCCGCCGATGACGACGCGAAGCGCTGCGCGCCCGTACTTGGGCGAACCGCCCCATTTGGCGCCCAACGTGCCGGTAATCGCTAGTGCAATAAGTACGCCGATGAAAGTTGCAGGTACTCGCCAAGCCACCGGGCAGAGCAGAATCAACAGGGTGGGGAGCATGGAGCCGATAAAGAAAGCTCCCGCAGAAGCAAGCGCAGCAGTCCACGGTGAGGGGATATCTTCGGCGTCGATTCCCAACTCAAAATCTAGGTGGGCATGGAGGGCATCTTCGTGGGTGAGCTCGATTGCTGCTGAGCGGGCGGTGCGTTCCGAGAGCCCGCGTTGCATCAAAATTGCCGTGAGCTCATCGAGTTCCGCTTCGGGTTCTTGGGCGAGTTCCGTCTTTTCCTTTTCGATGAGCGCTTCCTGGCTATCTACTTGTGAAGAGACGGATACATATTCTCCCAGCGCCATTGAGATAGCACCACCGACGACTGCGGCTGCTGCCGCTACGCCAATAGCTGTAGTGGATGATGTCGCACCTGCCACACCGACTACGGTAGCTGCTACAGACACAATGCCGTCGTTGGCTCCCAGCACTGCCGCTCGGAGGCGGTTGAGTTTTTCTTGGTAGGCGCTGTTGTTGTGAGGTTCGTGGTTGTGGAGGTTGAAGGTGGAACGTGCTTCGTGGGAAACGGAGGTCAATAAATCGGCTTTACGTTCTGCAGGAGAGGGGCCGGGGACGCGCGGAGGATTTCCTGCGGTGGCAAGGTGCTGTTGTCTCATGGAACTAGTAAACCGCGAAGGGCGAGAGAAAACTAGCAAGTTTGCACTGACTGAACCCCTGTTTAGGCAGGGGTAATACAAAAGAGGCGGGGTACTGCGAAGTAAAATTTGCTATCCACCGAGTGTTGCTATTATGATAAATTCATAATAAGCTGATAAGCGAAGCTAACCCAAACCGGGAAAGCACTCAACGATCATTCCGCGCTCCACGCGGAATCCGCACCACAGAAAGCGTGATAAACATGCCCGTTTTGACTATTGGCGACGAATTCCCCGAGTACGAACTGACCGGTGTTATTCCCGGCGATCTCTCCAAGGTGGACGCACAGCAACCAGAAGACTACTTCACCACCGTATCCTCAAAGGACCGTGATGAAGATCAGTGGCGCGTCGTCTTCTTCTGGCCCAAGGACTTCACCTTCGTATGCCCTACCGAAATCGCAGCATTCGGCAAACTTGCTGACGAGTTTGAAGCACGTGACTGCCAGGTTATCGGTGCATCGGTTGATAACGAGTACACCCACTACGCATGGCGTCGTTCACACGAAGAACTGCAGGATTTGCCCATCGTCATGGCATCAGACCTCAACCGTGAACTCGTGACCGCGCTCGGCATCAAGAATGCCGATGGCGTAGCAGACCGCGCAACCTTCATCATTGACCCCAATAACGTTATTCAGTCGGTATCCATCACCGCTGACTCCGTAGGGCGTAACACCGATGAAATCCTTCGCCAGCTCGACGCACTGCAGTCAGATGAACTCTGCGCATGCAACTGGAAGAAGGGCGCAGCAACCATCGACGCTTTCAAGGAAATGGGTGGTGACAAGTAATGAGCATTGAAAACCTCCGTTCAGCGTTGCCCTCCTACGCGAAGGACATGAACCTGAACCTTTCTTCGCTGACCCGCATCACCTCGCTGTCCGAACAGCAGCTCTGGGGTGCAATTCTCGCATCCGCAGCAGCTACCAAGGTTGACTCGGTTGTCGTTGAAATTGCTGAAGAAGCTAAGCAGCACCTCTCCGACGAGGCTTACAACGCCGCGCTCGGAGCAGCGACCATCATGGGAATGAACAACGTTCTCTACCGCACCCGTGGTTTCCTCGACGGCGCATACGACGATCAGCGTGCAAACCTACGCATGCAGATTATCGGCAAGTCTGGGGGAATCGAGAAGGTAGACTTCGAGTTCTTCTCACTGGCAGTGTCCGCTGTGAACGGTTGCTCTCACTGCGTAGCCGCACACGAGCACACCGTCCGCGAAGAAGGTCTTTCAAAGGAACAGGTCAATGAGGCAATCCGTATTGCTTCGACCCTTGCCGGCGTAGCTCAGGGCATCCAACTTGCAGAGGCATTGGGCAAATAAGTCTGAGATTCTTATAGATTATCCCGCTTCAGCGTGCGTGAAAGAGCTAATTTTCACGCACACTGAGGCGGGATTTTTCTCTTAAACCCAGCGCCGGGGCGACCACTCCTTCACGTACAGCTGGACGATGCGCCCAGCCTTTCGTCCTCTGGAATGATGCACTTGGCACCCATAATCACTAGGCTTAATACATGACCGAACCGAACCGCACCCCCATTCCTTGGCAGCAGCAAAACGCCTCCTTTATCCAGGGGCAGCATCCTGCTGAACCTCCGCGCATCATGCCGCCTGCGCCGCCTGTTCTCGGCGGGGAATTTCAGCCACCGCGTGAACTTACAGAACTTGAGTACCACAGACTCTCTCATGCGGATGCGCGAACCCGCTGGTGGTCGCCGCTGCTAGAAGGTCTAACTGGCGGCTTTATTTATGCGATTTTTAACGTGGTTGCTGGTTTGATTTTTGCTGTGTGGGCTATGAATTCTGGGGCAACGGAAGCTGATTTTACGTTGGAAGGCTTACAGACTAAGTCCCTCTCTTCGCCTGCTTTCTTCTTCCTGATGTTCGGCACAGTCGCTCTCATGTTTCCTGCGTTGTGGCTTGCCCGACTGATTTGCAGGCCCAAGCCCTGGGGTCTTATTCACTCGGTTGTCGGGCGAATGCGGTGGAGCTGGCTCTTTCTCTGCATGGGGATTTCGATTGTTCTCTTTGTACTGCTCCCGGTGGTGTTTGAACTGATCACCGGAGGATCATTTGCCGTTGAAGCCAGGATTCCCGCTACCACGTTGATCTGGATGATGGTTCTGGTCTTTTTACTGGTTCCGCTACAGTGCTATGCCGAGGAACTGGTCTTTCGCGGTTACCTGATGCAGACGCTCGGGCGGTGGCTCAAACATCCCGCGTGGGCAATCATTCTGCCCGCTCCCTTGTTCATGCTCGGCCATGCCTACGATATGTGGGGTCAGCTTTCTATCCTGGTCATGGGTGTGGCGGCTGGATTCATGGTCTGGTACACCGGCGGGTTAGAAGCCTCGATTGCTATGCACGTGGTGAACAACGTTTACCTGATGTTTATGGGGGTGATAGGTCTCGTTGATCCTTACGCGCAGGAGGGATCAACTTTTGTAGATTTTCTCTGGGCAACAGGTATTGAGTTGCTGCTGGTTGTGGTGATTATGTACGCCGCCCGCAAGGTAGGTATCACACGGCGAGGCACATTCCCTGTAGTGATTTCCCCTCAGCGGTGGGTGCACATGTCTGCTGAAGAAAAGGCTCAAGCGATTCGTTAAACAATGTTGCCCACCGTATCTATGTACGGTGGGCAGCATCGATTGCGCAGAGAAGTCTCTCTTACTTAAAGGTCACGCTCCATTTGCCATCGGTGGCAGAGACTAAGAAGAGGGTCTTTCCACCCTTCACTTTGATGGTCTTCACGGTAGGTTTTTTGGTCTCTAGCGCAGGTTTGACGAGCGGGTCATCATCTACTCCGCTCTGCAAGGAAAATGAGCTCTTTTTCGATCCCTCATCAGGCACGAAACGCACGTCAAGTTTGCTGGAATCACCCTCATAGAAGAAGGCGCTTGGGGAATCGCCGCTAGCGGTTTCACCCTTTTCATAGGTGGGGGTGCTCGATAGCGGGAAGAGCTTGATGTTCCACTCTCCGTCGCCGTCTGCCTTAATTTTGAAGGTTCGGGTGCCACCAGGCACGACGTCGAAGAGACCAGCGCCCTTCAGGTTCTTGCCCTGGTAAGTGCGGGAGTATTCGTTGGGCTTGTCCATTAGATCCATCCCTTGGAGGGAGAATTTGCTGTTTTCGTCATTGCCCTTGAACGTGTAAGTGTAGTAGGCGCCTGCACCGCCGGGGATAATCATGTCGAAAACTTCCAGGCCCTTGCCGCTGTAGCCGTTGTACTCGCCCTTGACCTCTTTGGGAGTGCCAGGTACTACGGACGCAGAAGGTGAGTTTGAAGGTGCCACCGTTGACTGAAGCGCGGTAGCGCTGCTGGTTTCTAAGGTCGACGGCGCCGCAGCGGACGTCGAATCCTGGGAAGCATTGGTGGTTTCTTCTTCGTGATGACCGAGGAGGATTCCTCCAGCGAGAAGTGCCAGTAGAGCCGCGCCGGTGCCTAGCAACAATCCGGTACGACGGCGGGGCTTTTCGCCCTCTGCGGCAACTGAAGCTTTCGCGGGTTCGGTAGGTTCTGCAGATGCCGCAGCCGCAGAGGTGGCGGGCGCAGCAGAAGCGGCGGCAGCAGGAGCTACTTCTTCTTTGCGGTCTGCTAACGGTGCCACTTTTTCTTCTTGAGCGGCAGCGGGGGTTACGTCGTCGTGGACCTCTGCCGCAGTTTCAGGGTGAGAATCTGCTGTAGCTTCGGGTTCAGAGTTCTCTGCCGGAAGATTGCTTTCCTCCCGCCAGAACTGCCATTTCTCGGGAGCGGGGCCCCACTCAGGGTCGGGCTGCCAGCCAGGCTCAGGCTTCCATCCGCGTGGTTTCTGGGGCCAGTTCGGTGGCATATTAAAGATGAGAGCCATGAGTGATTTTTCCTCAAAATATTTACTAAGTGGTGAATGTGCGGGGGTTGGCTTAAGTCTATAAATGGGAACGATTGCACCGTGCGTTATTGTCCGCGCCTAACTCTGGAATAACAGCCTATAGAGTGTCACCTGTTTGGCTGGGTATACGAGTAAGAATGAGCATTTTCCGCTCATGGCTGGGTATAACAGTTATGGGGTTAATTTTTCCTAGCAGGAATGGGGAGCTTCTTTTACGTCACAGAGGAGGTTACCTAGCTGCTTGTGCACTTCTTTCTGCTCTTTTCGCGAGTTAGCTACACTGGGTTTATGACCTTTGACGCTCAGAAAAATATTGAAGATCTCGGTGCCTTTGTGGCGGCTTCCCCCACCAGTTTTCACGCTGCGCAGGAGGTGGCTCGTCGTCTAGAGCAAGCTGGGTTCAGCCAGCTCAACGAGCGGGAGGCATGGGGGAGCGACGTCGCCTCGGGGCAGCATTTTGTAGTGCGCGATGGCGCGGTCATCGCTTGGGCAGGCGGTGCGGGGGAGAAAGCCTCTGGTTACCGCATCCTGGGGGCGCATACTGATTCGCCGTCGTTGAAGGTCAAACCTCATTCTTCGGTGAGCACCGCCGGGTGGAATCAAGTGGGCGTTGAAATTTACGGTGGCCCTCTGCTGAACTCTTGGCTGGATCGCGAACTGTGCTTGGCAGGGCGGCTCACCGTTCGTTGTGGGTCTGAACTCAAAGATTTTCTGGTGTCCACCGGGCCCATCGCACGGTTGCCTCAGCTAGCAATTCACCTCGATCGGAGCGCCAACGAGGGGCTGAAACTGGATAAACAGGGCAATCTTTACCCCGTTTGGTCCACCGCAGATATTGAAAATGATGTGCTGGGTTTCGTAGCCCAATACGCCCAGAATGAGCGGGGAGAGGCAGAACGAATTAACTCCGCACACATCGTGGGGTATGACCTGCTGTTTGCAGATACCCAGGCGCCGCGCGTCTTTGGGGGAGCCAATGAATTTTTTGCTTCAGGACGTCTCGATAATCTGTCATCGGTTCATGCCGGTTTGACGGCGCTTGAACGCTACGCCGGTGGGGAACATAACCGCCGAGCCCAAGAGACCGTGATGCTCGCAGCGTTTGACCACGAGGAAATCGGATCTGCCTCCCGGTCGGGTGCGGCAGGACCGTTTCTTGAAGACATTCTGGTGCGCATTTCTGCCGCGCGTGGTGAGAACACTGAGGAATACCGCCGCTCTATTAGCAATTCTGTATGCCTTTCAGCAGACGCCGGGCATCTGGTTCACCCTAACTATGTGGGGCACCACGACCCAGCAAACCACCCTCAGCCAGGGCATGGTCCGCTCCTGAAAATCAACGCTAACCAGAGGTACGCCACGGATTCGGTAGGGGCGGGAATTTTTGCGCTGGCGTGCTCGAAGGCGGATGTGCCTTATCAGGAATTCGTGTCTAACAATAATGTTCCCTGCGGTTCGACTATCGGCCCCATTACGGCAACCCGACTGGGAATGCGTACCGTCGACGTCGGAATCGGGTTGCTCTCCATGCATTCGGCACGCGAAATGTGCCACGTGCACGATATGGCATTCATGACGCGCGCGATTGAAGGGTTCTTTACCCTCTAGCGGTGTCGGCATGAAAGTTTTAGTGATTGAGGACGACGCCGCTGATTCGCACCGTAGTGCCTGTGCTTGCAGGCATCAACGAGATGCCTCGCGCCACCTTTATACGCTGGAATCTTATAGGCGCTCTTGCCTGGGGTACGCTATTACCTATCGCCGGCCACTTCCTGGGTGAAATCAGCTTTATCCGTGACCATGTGGACCTCATCGTTCTTGGAATCATTGCAGTCTCGTTGGTTCCTGTGGTTCTTCAGTTTTTTGCGGAGAAAAAATCGGTCTAGTAGAAAGATCATTTGGTGAGCTCACTCTCCCAACGAAAAGATACTCCTGGGGTTCGAACCTCCACCCGCGAATATGTGCAGACGATGGACGACGCACAGGCACGTCTTGCGTTGATCACCCAGTACCATCGGGTGCGGTTACTCGGCGCTACCGTAGGCGGTCTCCTTCTGTTTCTCGGCTTGCTTTTGGTCAATGTTCGCAACCCCCAAAACGCCGTGGATAGCTTCATCTGGAACCTCTTTGTCACCGAACGAGAGAGCTGGGCGAATAAACCGATAGAAATTTTCACCTCCGGATTCAACACCTTGCCAGACTGGGCCTACGCAGTCGTTGCCATTGTGATTATTGGTTTGTGGCGGCGCTCCTGGCTGCCCTTGGTGACTATCGGGCTGACGATGTTGCTCTCTTCGGGCGCTATGGTTCTGGTCAAAAATATTCTCGACCGCCAACGCCCACCGCTGGTAGACCGTCTCGTTCACGAAACCACGTTCTCTTTCCCCTCCGGCCACTCGACCGGAATTGCCGCACTGTGCGTCTCCATTTTTCTGGCATGCTATGTGGTATTGAACCGGCGTGCTCGTTGGATCTTAGGCATACTTCTTGGGCTATTAATGCTCGCGGTTGCCTGCTCACGCCTCTACGTGGGAGTGCACTGGGGCAGCGACGTACTTGCCGGGCTCACGTTAGGAACCACCACTGCCTGCCTGGTTTACGCGATTTTTCCTACCGGGTTGGTCAAACAGAGCCCAACAATCTATACAAAAGTATAAAAAGAAATCGCTTTCTCTCTTTTAGAGTGAGAGATGAAGGAGAGTTTTCAAGCCAGAATTTCATTCTAGCCAGATGATAATTCACTGATCGATGATGCATGAGGTCGAGCAGGGATAACTTCTCATGAAATGACGGCTGTTTCCCCTTCATCTGATAAATAAATAGCGAAGAAGACCCGCATATCATCCAGAATTTCAACCGATTCAAGGACACCGTGAAGCAGGGACCCCTATACCTGCACACTGCCCCTTAATCGGCGATTATTGCAGCCACTTTCCCTGGTGAGCTTATCAACGCATAAAACCTCTATGGGCGTTGATGCTAGCCCTAGCTGAGGTAATCAAAGCGTGCGGGTCTTCTTTTCCATTTCCGCATATATTGCAGGAAAAAGTCTTAGAGCTTTCCCACATCCACGATATGGTGTTCAATCGCTTTGATAAGAATTTGCACGCGATCCCGCACCTGCATCTTTTCCATAATCTTTACAAAACGCGCTTTTACAGTCGATTCACTAATGAAAAGTTGCTCCGCCATTTCTTTATTATTGAGCCCCTGCGCGAGTAATTTAATGACCTCGAGTTCTTTGTCTGTTAAAAGATCTTTGTAGGGGGAAACATTTTGTGGGGATGCCGGTCCATTTTCTTTGAGTGTGTGAACCACATGGCGGGTGACTTCTGCAGAGAGTACCGAACCGCCGTCCACCACTGTATGAAGGGCAGAAACGATTTCTTCGGGGGAGGAACTTTTTACCAGATATCCGGATGCTCCCGCGTGAAGTAGGTTCACCACATACCGGTCAGTTGCGAAGGTTGATAACCCCAGGATGCGCACATCGGGTAACTCCTGATGGATAATCGAAGTAGCTTCCACACCGTCAATTCCCGGCATCTGCATATCCATCAGGACGACATCGGGGCGTAGACCGCGCGCCTGTACGATAGCAGATTGCCCATCGCGGGCTTCTCCCACTACCGAAATATTCTTTTCATGGGCGAGATAATCGTTAATAATTTCACGCATGATGGCTTCATCATCTGCTATCAGGACTTTTATCATTGATTGTTCTTTCCCCTGTTAGATTTAATGCACCGTTTTCGAGCTCGCCATTTTATATTCAAGGCAACTGGCATACCTTGAAAATTTACCGGTGCAAAGGATAAATTGCCTCGATAATCCACAACTTATTATCCTCTGCGATCTCTAATTTTCCGCCTAATGAATTGCACCTTGTTTTCATCGCCTCTAAACCGGTTTGAGTAGACCCTATGGTCGATTTCTCGTGACTGATTCCGTTGATTGTTTTGAGACTAAATCCTTGATTATTTATCCGCAGATATATTCTGACCAGCACCCGAGGGTCGCCGTGTTTAAACACATTGGTTGCCATCTCTCGGGCGGTTCGGCGTAAGGCTTGGCGTATGGCGCGAGGGATCTCCCGGATGTCCCCGGATATATCTAGGTCCACGGAAAACCCGAGTTCTCTCAGTGCTTTAGCAATTCGGTGTAAATCGTTCGTTAAAGATTCAGCATCGGTGGTTTCACCCGAAAGATCACCGATCTCTAAAAGATCCTCGGAGTGAAGAAGCGGTTCTTCAACTGCCGCGCCGTGATTTTTTAACAGAGAAACAACACTGCGTAAATCTTGCAGCGTCTGTTGAGCAGACTTGCCAATACTCTCTAAAATCATCTCCGTTTGTTCGGGGGTTTTAAGATACCTGGCGCGTTGCGCCTGCATAGCAATCAGCGTGATTTCGTGTGCCACGATATCGTGCAGCTCGTGGGCAAGTTTGATGCGTTCTTCTTGGCGAACCTGCTCCTGATATGCCTGGCTTAGCAGAAGCTCCGACCGGGTTTGAAGGGTGGTCTGTTTGAACCAATTAATGAGGAGTCCGCTAATCAGAGCAAGCAACACCCCAATGGTAGCTACTAGATGAACCGCCGAATCAAACGGCGGAATCAAAAAGGGAGTGAAAGCTAGCATGAGTAAAGTCATCATGGAGTACCACAGGGCTTGACGCCACGGTAAAAAGTAGACGATGAGTCCGCTGCTGAGAGTCGCTGGCAACACCAGACTTACCTGATTCATAGATTCACCAGTAGGATTCATTCCCACGATAAACCACACGAGAAACCAGACGCCCACCCCTATATAAGTATTAAGGGCAACCGCAACCAGAGGTGCGTAAGCAAGCGACAGAAAAAAGATGCTTTGCGTGTCCTGATGATCGAATAACCCATCCACATAGTCAGATAGACAAATAATGATTCCCACAAGGAATGCTGAGATTCTTAACGCTGTGTCTGAGAGAAGGAACCGGCGCGCCCTCTGCGCGTAGGGAGAAAGATTCACCACAGAAAAATTATAGGTGGAATTTATTTTCAATTTTTGGAAAACTCACCGACTTCAGAAAGCTTCAGTTACCCGCACCACTTCGATAGCGTTAAAGAAAACCTATTGATTGGAGAATCATGGCTGAGAATTTCAACGGCGAAAATTTTGCGGGCCCTGTGGGAATTGACCCCGATTGGTGGCGGCAGGCGGTTGTCTACCAAATTTATCCCCGCTCTTTTGCCGATCAAGACGGCAACACCATCGGTGATTTGAAGGGCATCACCTCCCGCGTTCCTTACCTGAAAGAGCTGGGGGTTGACGCCGTCTGGCTTTCCCCGTTCTATCCCTCGGAACTAGCAGATGGTGGGTACGACGTCGCGAACTACCGCGATGTTGACCCCAAAATCGGCACCCTGGCAGATTTTGATGAGATGGCGGTGGCACTGAAAGAAGCTGGCATTAAAATTGTGGTTGATATCGTTCCCAACCATACCTCTGACCAGCACGAATGGTTCCAGGCGGCGCTGAAGGCTGGCCGCGGTTCAGCAGAGCGAGACCGTTATATCTTCCGCGAAGGTAGCGGCGAAAACGGCGAGCTACCCCCTTCTGACTGGGTGGCAATTTTCGGCGGTCCGGCATGGGAGCAGGTTGAAGATGGTCAGTGGTATCTGCACCTCTTTGCACCCGAGCAGCCTGATTTGAACTGGAAGAACCCCGAGGTTCACGAGGACTTCAAGAAGACTCTGCGTTTCTGGTCCGATCGTGGGGTGGACGGGTTCCGTATCGACGTTGCACACGCGCTCACCAAAGATTTGGCAGAGAAGAATGAAGACCTCCCCACTGAGGCTCAGCTCCAGACTATTCCCAAGTCAGACGGCAATCACCCTATTTGGGATCGCGATGAAACCAAGAAGATTTACCGCGAATGGCGTGAGGTCTTCAATGAATACAACCCGCCGCGCACCGCCGTCGCCGAAGCATGGGTAGAAAGCGAGAGGGTTCCCGCCTATGCCAGCCCCGATGGTCTAGGGCAGGCCTTCAACTTTGATTTGCTCACCGCTCGTTTTGAGGCCGGAGAGTTCAAGAAGATTGTTGCGCAGAATCTGGAACTTTCGGCGAAGTCAGGTTCGTCGAGTACCTGGGTGCTTTCTAATCACGACGTCGTTCGGCACGCCACTCGCTATGGTCTACCTATCTCTACCGAGAAGACCAATGAAGAGATTGCCCGCGCTTGGCTTCTTGCCGGTGCCCCCGACGACCAGCTTAATCGTGAGCTGGGGGAGAGCCGCGCCCGTGCGGCAACCTTGTTTGAGCTGGCGCTGCCCGGTTCGGCGTATCTCTACCAGGGTGAGGAACTCGGCTTGCACGAGGCTGGTCAGATCCCTGATGCCGACCGCCAAGACCCCACGTTCTTCCGCTCGCCGGGAGTCAATGTGGGTCGCGACGGTTGCCGCGTGCCCCTGCCCTGGACACGCACCGGAGAATCTTTGGGGTTTGGTCCAGCAGGAGCGCACTTGCCTCAGCCAACGTGGTTTGCTGATTACGCGGTCGAGGTAGAAGAAGCAGATTCTTCATCTACTTTGAATCTTTACCGCGCTGCACTGAAGGCTCGGCGGGAGTTGCAGGCTGCCGAGAAATTGGAATGGCTCGAAACAGGTTCGGAATCGGTGCTCGCCTTTACCCGCCCCAACGGCTGGGTATGCGTGACCAACTTTGGGCAGGACGCCGTCGTCCTCCCCGAAGCTGTGCGAGGCGCACGGTTCGTGCTGGGCTCAGCCGAGTTCGACGGCGAGAACGTGCCTGGCTCGGCTACCCTGTGGTTTAAGAGCTAGCTGACTAAAGGAAAAGTACAGCCAAAGCGGTGAATGTTCATTGAAAAAGGTGAGCATTCACCGCTTTTTATGCACGTTGGGCTCAGAAATCTTTCGGAGGAAGACCTTCAACCTGTTCTCAAACCGTTCAGGATGAGAAAAGACCTCGCTCCAATCGGTACGAAAAATCCTTGCTCCTGAATTGAGAAACTGTCTTTCTCGAGCGCGTTCGCTCGCTATAGCTACTTCAGGTGAGCCAAAATCGCTATATTTCATGTTTCCATCAAATTCCACAAAACAATCAAAATCAATCAAGTAGAAATCGCCTCGATAGGTTTTGCTGCCTAGCACCACGGGTTCTTGCTGGCGAAATCGTATGCCCAATTCTGAAAGACGCATACGCGTGAGAGTCTCACCGGGAGATTCAGATAAGTAGCTGAGATTTTCTGCCACCTTGTATGCTTTGGCTGCTCCTCTGCCTTGAAAGGAACGAAGCAAAATATAGAGTTCAGCAAGAGAAATCTTTTGAGCATAAAGAGCCGAATCGGCTATAACTACTGCTTCCTCAAAGGGTAAAGTTCGTGCGCAGTCCAAGAGAAGCGTGGGGATATCGGTTGTTATTGCGCCCACGGGAGTCACTGCGTAAGGAGTGCTTTCTTGCAATAGAGCGTGGCGAGTAGTCTCCGGTGAATACCCACGTGAACTTGGCTTGCAGTAAAGGTGTATTTTCTGCTGGTTCACTCTGATGAGGGCGAGGCCGTGCAAAACTGCTGCTGATTGATGCGAGAAAACAGTGGACGGAGCACTCTTGAATTGCGTAAGGATCTGGAGAGGATAACGTTCCCAGGCGGAGATCTGCTGTAAATTTTGCGTTCCTATATATACTCCTTGTCGTAGACGAGTAATATGCCCTTGCCGGATGGCCGTGCGGAGTCCGTAATCTGTATAGCCTTGGCGTATAAGGCAGTCTTTTGTGAGAAGGAGCTTTCCTAAGTCTTCTATAGTTCGCATCCTTTTTATTCTCGTCTATTGCTTACATCTGTGGGCAGGAGAGAGTCGCTATATGTGGATAAGTAGCACTAGATGCAGTAATCCACAGAGGGTGCGTGTCACAGGTTCCGGAGCAGTGGATATTCCGTACACCAGATGCGTTGCATTGTGATGCTTCCCGAAATGATTTCGATGGGTGTTACCCTCGGCGGCATGTCGCTGTTTGCCTACTCGGTGGGCGCTCGTAACCAGGAACGAATCAGTGATTCCATCCGCACGGCAGCACTGATGATTACCGGTACCTCACTGGTCTTCGGCGCGCTGGTCTTCGTCTTCCGCGACCAGGCTTTGTTGCTCATCGGCGGCGAAGCTCTGCTGGATCGCGGCGATCAGATGATGACCGCCATGCTGATTTCAGTGCTCTTCAATGGTTTGACCATGCTGTTCATGGTGTTGTTCCAGGCAGCAGGCAAGGCGGCACCAGCCATGATTATGGCGTCGGTTCAGGGAGTGCTTTTCATCCCCGTCCTTCTGCTGATGAACATGTGGTGGGGTTTCACCGGCCTGGTTTGGGCGCTGACCGTCACCGAATTCCTCACTTTCGCCCTGGGCGCTGTGCTGTTCTTCATGACAGGCGGAACGAAGGTTTCCCGCTTGCCTAAGATTGCAGAGCCTGCCGAAATGCAGCCTGCGCTGTAGGACGGCGGCAGGCTGGTCGGCCTAAAATACACTCAAAGCGTTGAATGCTCACCGAACAAGATGAGCATTCAACGCTTGCCGTGTATATAAGGGCAGGGACCTATCAGCCGCCGAATTCAGCTAGACGATTCGTAAGCTTGCCGTATCTTCGGAGCTTGTATCTCCTTCTATCAGCCGCTCATAGAGTCCTAGCTCTAAGAAGAGCTTGAGTAAATCTTGAACAGGTAAGTTGCGGGCGTATTTCACTACTTCATCGGTGCCCTCTTCGTACTGCCAAAGCTTATCTTCAATAGCTGTGCGCACGCCGGGGGAGTATTGGAAATCAACCTTGGTGTTAGATCTGGCCGTGGACTGCAACCGGGAGTCCTTCGCGATTTCGGCAACCATGGTGGACACGAATCCCACCTTAAATTCGTCGCCTAAATCGAGCCCCTGAAAGTACTCGTTAATCTTTTCGATGACTACAGATTTCTTTTTGCGCTCCCGTTCTCGCACCTGTGCCATGCCAGCTTCGGTAATTCCCGTGAGCCCGCTAGCTTCTCCTTTGGAGAGTCTGAGGTCTTCTTCTCGAATCTTTTCTAGGCGGAAGTGAGTGAGGACGACGTCGTCCACATCTACTTGTTCAGGGTTCGGCTCATCGAGGGTGAACTTGCGTAATCTTCTGCTGAGAAGGTCAGCGAAAGCGGCTAGTTCCTCGTAGTAAGGGTCATTAAAATCAAAGATTTGGGCGAAAAAAGCATATGTTTTTACGTACTGCGTGAGTGTGAAGCGGAAGTCGGTGAGGTTATCTAATTCTGCTTTGTTGCCGTCTTCGCGAGCGTTGCTCCATCGAATGGCGAAACGTTCTGCGGGTTGGCGGAGCAGGGAATCGAAATTCGCCTGGCGTACATTTGATGCTGACCATTTTTCCCAGAATTGCTTTACATCCTCGACGGTGTAGATGCCTTCAGTATCCAGTTTTGAAACTTGCTTGGAAATGAGCTCAAGGTCAGATTCTTGGCGAATTTCTGCCTCGGTATAGTATTCGCTGAAGCTCTGCAGAATCTTCTGAGGATCATTGACGAAGTCTAAAACGTAGGTGTTGTCTTTGCCAGCGGCGCGGCGATTGAGGCGAGAAAGAGTTTGAACCGCTGTGATGCCAGATAGCTTTTTATCAACATACATGGCCACGAGCAGTGGCTGATCAAAACCAGTTTGGTACTTGTTTGCCACAATCAGAATATGCTGGTCTTCCTGGGCGAAAACTTCTGCGAGATCTCGTCCGTGAAGTTGCGGGTTCATGGAGCTCTCAGTCACAGTGGGTGTTTCGCCACCGGGAAGAGTTTCTACATCTGGGTCAGGGAGCTCGCCGGAAAAAGCAACCAGTGTGTGTAACGGCAATCCTCGTTCACGAATCGCTTTTTCAAAAGCACGTTGGTAGCGTACGGCTGCTGCGCGCGAGTTAGTAACCACCATAGCTTTAGCTTTGCCACCCAGCTCATTTTTGACGGTGCCGGTGTAGTGGTCAAGAATAATCGCTACTTTAGAGGAGATGTTCGTGGGGTGGAGCTCTACGAAATTGATGAGAGTTTTAGTGCCTTTTTGAATATCGATTTCTTCGTTGGCGCTGTCTTCTTCTGCACGTTGAGCAATGCGAGCAGCCATTTCATAGCTGGTGTAGTTCTTTAAGACGTCGAGGATGAAGCCCTCTTCGATTGCCTGTTTCATGGGGTAGAGGTCGAAAGGCACTGGTGGCAGTTCGGGTGCGGGTCGGCGTCCGAAAATCTGTAGGGTTTTTTCTTTAGGTGTTGCGGTAAAAGCGAAGAAGGAGATGCGGTGAGCGGAATCTAACCGCTCTGCCATGCGGGTGAGCGCTTCTTGGTCGGCATCAGATTCATTGCCTTCGAGATCCAGGTCTATTTCAGCACCCTGGTAGAGCAACGATTTTACGGAGTCGGTGGCTTTACCTGCCTGGGAGGAGTGCGCTTCATCGGCGATGATTGCAAAATGTTTTCCCGCTAGCTGGCTGCCGCTCTTCTGCATTTCTTCTAACGCGTAGGGGAAGGTTTGTAACGTAACACCGATGATTTGCACACCGGATTCGAGAGCTTCTTTGAGCTGCTTTGCCTTAGACCCCTCGCCTCCGCGGGTAATGGGTTGAAAGGTCCCGGTTGCAGTCACGAGCTGGCCTACGGCGTCCTGAAGTTGCCTATCGAGAACCTGCCGATCTGCAATAACGATGACGGAGTCAAAGACTTTGTTGCCGTCTTCATTATGAAGGTTGGCGAGCCTGTGGGCTGTCCAAGCGATGGAATCTGTTTTACCTGATCCGGCGGAGTGCTGGATAAGGTACCTGTGCCCTGGTCCCTCAAACCGAGCCGCGTCAACGAGTTTGGTGACTGCTCGCCACTGGTGGTATCTGGGAAATCGTGTTTGTGAGTGATGAGTAATCCTGCCGGTGAACGGATCTACTTTCTTCTCGTGGTTGGTGTAGATGAATTTACTGAGGATAGTAATCCAGGTATTACGTTGCAGAATTTCTTCCCAGAAGTAAGAAGTAGAGATGCCCTCAGGATTGATTGGATTACCTGCACCGTTGTCTTTGCCGCGATTGAAGGGGAGGAAGGTGGTGGCTTTCCCATCAAGGCGGGTGGTCATGAAAATTTCGTCTTGGGCAAGTGCGAAATGGACGAGAGCACCGCGGTGTTCCTGCAAGAGCGGGGATAGCTTGGGGTCACGATCTTGCTTGTACTGTTTAATGGCTTGTTGCAACGTTTGGGCATATTCGCTTTTGAGCTCTGCTGTGGCCACAGGTATACCGTTGCAGAAAAAGACTAGATCAACCCGAGCTTTTTGGGGCTGAGTAGGATAGGCATGGACTTCTTCAACTACCCGTAGGATGTTCTTTTCGAAGAGGTCCGAGAGCTCAGGGTTGCGGTTATCTTGTGGGGGTAGCTGAAGTACTTTAAAGGGGCGACGCGCACCAAGCACTCTGAAACCCTTGCGCAGTACGTTAAGAGTGCCGCCTCCTTGCAGTTCAGGAGTAGCAAGTGTGCGCACGAGTGAATCGAGAATACGTTCTTTGGCTTTGGCTGTTTCATCAGCGCTCAAGCCAGGTTTGACGATGCGCTCGTAGTTTTGCGGATCGCTTATCTGCAACCATTTGAGGAGATCAGCCGGGAAAAGTGCCCGTTCGGCATCGTATTCGGAATCGTTGGGGGAGTGTTCCCATCCGTTTGCTGCAAGGTACTCGCAGATTTCTTGCTGGAAAGGACGTTCGAGGTGGGCGCGGGGCATGGGAGGCTCCTGGGGAGAAGGTGCAGAAGTTTCTCTTTCAGTGTATGAGGTGAAGCCTATGGTCTGGTGCACGAGTGCAAATATCCAACATACAATGTGTAAAATTTTACGCGCTGTATGGAGGGTATTTGTACTTTGCTGGCCTGAAACTGGCTAAAAATATGAACTTGTACATTGAATGTACATTCATTTGTACATCCAATGTACAATTTTATATATGGTCTTGTATCCTCGTTTTATAGAACCCACTATCCGTGAACATTTAGCTGTTACTCCTGTGCTTATCGTTGAGGGTGCCAGGGCAGTCGGTAAAACCAGTCTCGTGCAGAAACTACGCACAGATGGATTGCTAACAGCGGTTTACTCTATGACGGATGTAGAACTAAGGAAGACAGTTGAAAACGACCCGGTAGCTTGGTTGCGCGGTCGAACCTGGCCCTGCGCCATAGATGAGGCTCAGCTCGTCCCTGACCTTCCGCTAGCTCTTAAAACAATCTTGGATGAAAACAGTGACCAAATCAGAGTTCTTCTTACAGGTTCATCGAGTATCGGGCAAACCCAGACAAACTTTGGAGGCTCTGATCCGCTAGCACGCCGGGCGTTCAGAATTACTCTGGAGCCTTTATCCGAGGCTGAAATATTTGCCGGCGAGCAACTTCTTGCTCCTTGGTCAATAATTGATGAGATGTTCAGAGCAGAACCTTCTGATACTGAGAGATCTCTAGGTTTTCCTAGTCAAAACGAGATTTTTACTCGCGGTGGTATGCCACAGTACAGAGTTTCTGAGACCACAAAAAGCCCGGGGCTTTTACGCTCTGCTATTGAGCAAGGTATTCGAAGTATTCTGACAGAGCGTGTAAAACCGGGCGAAATTTTTGACCAGCAAAGAGCTTATGAATTGTTGGCTTACATTCTGCGCCATCCAGCATCGGAGTTAAATATGTCTGAAGCTGGAAGAGATCTATCTATTGATCGTAGAACTGTAGACAGCTATATCAATGCGTTAGAAAAAAGGTTCTTGGTGTACGAGGTTCCAAACTTTCACCGCCCCTCCAAACGTACTCTTCGGAGCTCAGCGAAATTTTTTCCAGCAGATTTAGCATTATCCACTCATGTCATTACCAGTCAGAGCGATAAAAGATTAGATGATTCTGATATTCGGGGCAGGCTCACTGAAGCACATGTTGTTCAACAGATGAGGGCGCATGCCGGTTGGTCTGAACTGGAGGTGGATATTTTCCATTGGCGTCAATCAATCAAACAGAAGCCTGCTGAAGTTGATTTAGTACTTAGAGATCGTCAAGGCAGATTGGTTGCTATTGAGGTAAAATCTTCCACCCGGTTTAAGGCGGATCATTTGAAGGGAATCCGGGCTTTTAAGGAGCTATATCCTGACGATTTTCACAGGGGTTTCTTGGTGTCGCATAATCCTGAAGTTATGAGAGTGAGCGAAGATATTTGGGCGATACCTATTGAATATTTGGGGTCAAGAGATTCCTGGGAGGGGGATTTCGCTCTTCAAATCCCTCCGCAGATAGCTGATGGTGAAGAAGCTCAAGATGAGATCGAAATGTTAGGGGAAGATATGTCCGATACTCAGATTTTTATGAGCTATACCCATCAGGATGCTGATTCCGTGGTTGGCGGAGATATGCGCCAGTTTGGTAGAGATATTGCCGAGGCACTTGAGAGCTTGTTTGGGCGTTCAGTTGATTTGTTCCTTGACACTGATAAGGCGCGTTGGGGAGAACATTTATGGAATCGTCTAGACGCTGAAATTCAACGTTCTACCTTTTTCATGCCCTTTATTACTCCTCGCTATTTGAATAGTAAGGCTTGCGTGGATGAGTTTCAGAAGTTTTTGGACGCTGCTGAGCGCGCCGGCGCAGAGAAGCAACTTATGCTTCCACTGGTGTGGATTACTCCTCCTGCTTTTAAGCGAAATACCGGCAATAGCTTGATTGTTGAACGCGTGAAGCAAACGTTGTATCAAGATGTTTCTGAGATAAGAACACTCGACCGGAGCGCAAGTGGCTACCGCCAGAAGGTTGAAGAGCTTGCTGGATATATCAACGAGATGATTGAAGAGAGGGAGCAACAGGGAATTGAAATTAGCGAATCGACTTCAACTGAAGAAGAGGAAGTAGCTAAGGGCGCCTTCGATTATTTAGCAGAGATTGAGGAAACCTACCCACAGGTTGAGTCATCCCTTGAAAGTTTTATGAGTGCCTTTACTCAGTTAGGATTGGGCTTTCAAGAGAGCGGTGGAAAGCTCAATGAGCAAGCGTTATCAAACCCATTTCAGACACAGAAGCTATTGAAAGAGATGGCTAAAGAGCTTGCTCCATTAGCCAAGGAAACAGAGGAAAAATCTCAGGAAGCTTCTAAAAAGTGGTCTGAACTCATTAGTAAACTCAATCGTGGTGTTCATTTGCTGAGTGAAGCTTCAGTTGAAGATGTTCCAGATTCTCTTATTCACGATATTGCCTCAATTCGGGATACTCTCCAAAAACTCGAAGGGGTCGCAGAGATTGAATCTATTGCGATTCAGATGCCTAAGCTTTCCTCTGCGCTGACACCTATTTCACGTGCTTTCCTCTCCAGCATTCGTACTATCAATTCGATGGAGGAATCTGTTAGCGATTGGTTGCGATCGATTGGTTATGAAAAGTAACGGAGAAAAGCTAAAATCTGTCGTTTACTAAAGCCAATGGTTGAAGTGCGCGGTGAAGCTCTTCGATGTTTACTACCTTGTGCTTCTTCGCGGAGGTCATGGAGAGAAGAAAATCCTTGAGACTGTTGCCCTGAGCGGAGTTATGCAGACTAAAGTAAATGGTCTGCTGGGATAGGGCGCGTAGATTGCTCTGCCGATAGTAAGAGTTGGCGTGCGAGAACAGCACCAAAGTTTCTATAAAGAGTTTGCTGTGCAGTGGGGACTGCGTATTGAGGTAGTTTCTGAGATGCACTGCCTGTATGCGTGCTTGTTTACCAGGGGAGACGGCGTAGGAATCGGTGTGTTCTTCAAAATAGATGTTGGTCTTGGGGCCCTCTGGTGTGGCTCGGTGGTGGATGAGCGCTTCTTGCGGTGATGAACCTTTGTGCGGGACTTTGAGGTGCCAGATATTGCCTGACCAATACTTGTTTTCAATCACGAGCACGGTGTTTTGCGTGATGATGAGGTGATCGATTTGACGGCGTACGCCGTCGCTGGTGGTGAAGGTGAGGTTGGTGAGGAGGACGCCGTGGAGTCCTGCTTCTTTGCAGGAATCGAGGATGGTCTTGCGAGTGTATTGCTCGGTAGAGAGTTGCCGGTTGAAGCTGGCCAGTTCCTTGGTGAGCCGTTGAACTTCAGCCCGGTCATCGAGGCTTTCTAGCTTTTTGATTTGCTGAGTTTGCTCGAGAACTTTCGCTTCAAGTTCTTGGTTTGCGGAGGCGCGTTCAGCAAGCTGGTTTTCTGCCACGCGAAGTTGCTCTATACTGGGTGCGTTTTGGAGTTGGTGTAGCAGCGTGGTGTTGGAGTCGTGAATGCGCCCCTCAAGAAGCGCAAGGTTCTGCTCGAGCGATTCGAGTTGTTGGGGCGTGCTAGCACTCGCCTTCTTCCATTGCATGTAGAAGAAGACGAGCCCGACCAATGTGAGGGTAAGCAGGACAACGAGAGCGAGTAGAAGTGGTTCCAAGGTGGCTCCTGGGGCGGGCGGTTTCCTTCGATGCTACTTCTTTTTCTTTACCCACTGTAACTTGAGTTACTTTTATTTCACTGCGCTAAGGTGCTTTCTGAATGTGACAATTTTTGCTTCATCTCGGCTGTTGGTAGAACCGCCCTCAATAACCCTCAGCTTAGTGCCGAAGGTTAGAACGTTCACATCATCTTCCGGGAGCGAGAGCTCTCGCGCGATACGTTCTACCGTTACCGGTCCGCTCTTATCTGCGGCATATACCTGCGGATAAACTTTGGACATTTCGTAGGTAGACATTCCACCTGGCTCACCCTTTTGAAAGCCGCGTTTAGTGAGTTCTGCGCAAGTGGTGCGGTATATCCAGTCGGTCATCCTGCCGTTTTTGTGCAGGGTGTAGGTAAGCGCCATTGCTGAGACTTTGAAGGCATCTTTGGCGTAGAGAATGTCGTTAACTTTAGCGTTATGGGGCATGTACTCAGCGAGCATTGAATCAGGAAGTAAGAAGGCAGAGGCGAATTGGTTCGCCTCTTGTTCTTGCTGTGCGGCTGATTCGGCGCAGGAATGTTTGTGCATGACGAGGTGCCCTAGTTCGTGGGCGAGGTCAAAGCGAGCACGCTCGGGTGTTTTATGGCGCGCTAAAAAAACAAAGGGCTGAGCCTTATGGAAGAAAGAGAAGGCATCTACCGACATCGCCAATGGGGGTAGACCAAACACGTGGATGCCTTTTGATTCGCTAAGTTGTACGAGATTAGGTAGGGGTTTGACGCCGAGACCCCAGTGGTCGCGCAGTAGTTGAGCTGCCATGTGCGGGGTTTCATGGGCGAAGGTAGGAAGGTTGAGGCGGGGCAGAATGAATCGCTCTCCAATCCAGTGCGCGATTTCAACGCCGAACGCACCTGCGGCTTCTGCTGCATCTCTATTTTTGCGGGTGGTATTTCTACCTGCACGAAAGTTGACGGTGTCAGTTTCGATTTCTGGAGCGCCCGGAAGGCCGAAGAAGGATGCCGGAAATTCTAAAATTTCAGCAAGTTTCAGGGCGCAGTTGAGTGGGGCACCGTCTATTTCGTATTTTTCGGCGGTACGACTTGAAATGCCCAATTCACGTGAGAGGGACGCGCGGGTGTGACCTCGCCGTTTGCGGGCGAGGGAGATGCGGTCTGGGTTGAGTAGGTTAGGCAATTTTGAAGTCGATTTCTCCGCCGCCGATGTCTCTAATGTTTTCGATTGCGGTGTCAAAGGGTATGGGTTGAAGGAGGACGCGTACTTGCCAGTCGCCAAATTGTCCATCTTTGAAGTTTGGGTAAGGAAGGGAAACCTCGCAACGTAGTTCATTTTCTGCACGGTAGTAGAGCAGGAACCAGTCTCCTTCGGGCGGGGTATTAGTTACAGAAGTAGCTTTCTGGTCTTCTGGAGCATTAAGAACGAAGAGAACAGGGTCACCGCTGTTGACCGCTTGTTCTGTGGCTTTTCCTTTTGCGCGGTTAGCACGTGGTTTCGCTAGAACATCAGGGTTTCCAGTATCTTCATTACCACCGATAATTCCTAGGGTGTACTTCTTAATAGGGTGAGAGGCTAGAGGCCTATTTTGCGGGTCTGTAAGGTTCCAGTTGTGTTTGGTGCGGAGATGGTCTCGGAGCACTTCTGTGGTATCGAACCAGCGACGTGAACCTGCTGCAGTGACGGGCGCACTTGTGCGCGTGTTGGCAGAAGCAGTCTCGCCAGCAGCCAGGCTTTCGTGGATATCTGCAATATCGATGTCCATGAGGGCTAAGTATTCCGCAGCTTGATTAGGCTGAATGATGTGCGCGCCCTCTGAATAGGGAAGTGAAACAGGCATGACGAACCACCTTCGGGAGAAGAATAAGGTACCTCAAATTATTGCACAAAACCCGAAGATTGTAACTGGGGGTTTGTTTTTGTTGCTTCCCTTTGTAAATACTCTTGGAGTAAATTCATAAGTCGTGCCAGTTGGAGACCAATTAGCAAGTGGAGATTTTTACTTATTTGAATATTTAAACAGGTTTCCCCTTGTTGTTTCGGATTAGTTTTGCTGAATCTTGGCTAAAACCGGCTATACCGAGAATGAATAAAAAGATTGCTATAGCAATTGCAACCCATCTCCAGTTACTAGTCCAGTTTAGGGTGTTGAGGGTTATAAAAGTCGCCACTAATACAAAAGAAATTCCAATTCATATTCCAATAGGAGATCTAGTTGCTTGGGATTCCGAATAAATAGAATTCATCTCGGTTCTGATGAAATTATCGATATCCGTTGCCATAGGATCATTTGCAGGGTACTGTGCACGAATTTCTAAGAGTTTTAGCAGACTTTCCCTCTTGTTGACGGGGTTGCGGAATATTTCCAAGACGGGGATAAGAGCAGTGCCTAGGCCGGTCAGGGATACGAGGATTTTAGTTATTTCTTCTATTTGCATAAAGTTTTATTCTAAATAATTTTTTATTGGGACATGGAGAGTAAATTTTGGATAAGTGAAACCTTTCTTTCTTGTAAAATTCTTTTCGAAATATTTATATCTGTTACCAGTGATTTTAACTTACTTATTTCTTCTAGGTTGGTCTTTACAATTTGTTCTTGATTCTTGAGAGTGGGTAGCGGAATTCTTGTATTTAAAACCTCCTGTTCAGATATTCTCTTTAATCCGCCCGCTCCGGTCATAGAAGCTATCGCTGGTTCACGAAAAAGAGAAGATTGCATAAACAATGCCAAGTAGTTCGGGTGTATTAACTCAATATTGGGTCTCAATACAGTAACTTCTGTGGTCGCAAAAACTGGCTTAGATAAATCTGCCCCTAATAATCCCTTGCCATTTTCAAAACAGGGAGTTACTTTTGCGATGGCTATATCTTTTGGGGTTATATAAGAATAACTGGAAATTAACTCACTCCATTTCTTGGTCACCCCAGATTTAGGAGGAGTAAAGAATTGGATGCTTTCCATTGGTAAAAGGGTGCATTCTGTATCTTTAGAATCTCTTAAATTACTATCAACAGCTGGGTTTAGTGTAACAAGATGCCGTAAACGAATTTTTTGTTGTGAAGATTCTTTGGTAAAAAATGAATCTATGAATGCTTTTCTTTTATCTGCAACCAGTTTCTCGACAAAATTAAAATCCGAAAGGGCACTATCGATTTCGGTCAACTCGCGGTCAAGCTGGTTTGTGATTCTCTTCTGTTTCTCCAACGGAGGTACCACTACAGGTATGAGTTTTGCATCGTCCCAGCTCAAAGATTGCCGAAGTCCGCTTCCCAATGAATAGAAAACTTTTGCGTTATCAAGTAGTCGCAAATAATAAGCTAAAAATTTTGGATAAATTTTAGTCGGGCGAATAGTAATATAGGCAGAAGTTATAATTCCGTCTTGGGTTGAGATAGCGGAACGCAGGCTTCTCTTATCATTTTGTAAATCCGTAAGACGTAAGACAATATCGTGTTTTTCAATTAGATTGTAAGTTTCAAAAGATTCAGGGAGTAAGCCATCGGCTGTATCTATATTTTTTTGCTTAATTTCTCCATAGCTAAGGGACAACAGATTCCGTGAAAGGTGACCTTTATTCTTCTTTTTTACGTGTTCTACGAGCCTGCCTAGACGAGTAACTGTGTAGTCCTCAGGGATTGAGCCCATCCATGAGATTTCTCGTGGTAAATTTTCACTCATCTACTTCCCCAATCCTTCCAAACGCTCACGGATTCTGCCCAGCACCTCGTTAAGATCGCGGTCGATTTCCTCCAGGGAGCGCGGCGGCACATACTCATAGAAATGCCGCGTAAACGGAATCTCCGCGCCCTCCTTCGTCTTCGACTCATCAACCCAAGCATCAGGAACAAACGGCTTCACTTCACGTTCTAGATACTCATGAATATCCTCGTCCCAGGGCACATTCTCTGTATCACGCAACGCCGAGTCGGCAACCGGCTTACCCGCCTTTACTACAGGTTCGGCTGTCTCATCACGAGCCGAAAGCTCATCCGCCAGCTTCTTGAGCGCGGCAGGTTTAACAGTCGCGCCGGCAGAATCAAATACTTCTCGTAGCTGCTTCTCAAACTCCAAGCGGTCAGTCTCTACTACACCGCCAGCCTCAACCACACGCTGCTCCAAAGCTGCGCGCAGTGCAGCGGCAACAGCGTCGTCCAACTTCAACTTAGCCAACTCACGCGACGCCAATAATCCCTCTACCCGCTCCTGGGTAAACGCGAAATTCTGGCGCAACGGACGCTCCACCGTAATCGTGCGATACATAAACTCTTCACGAGCAAACACCTTAGACCGCTTATCATCAGCAGACTCAAAAGCCTTAAAAAGCTGCGCAATCTCCTTGATATGATCCTCGCTCAACCTCTTGCGCTTAGAACCCACCGACTTGCGCATCTTCTCAAACATCTCAGTTGCATCAATCAACTGAACCTTATTGCGGCGCTCCACCTTCTTGCTCTTATTGAGCATCCAAATATAAGTAGAAATGCCGGTGTTATAGAACATATCCGTAGGCAAACCAATAATTGCCTCCAGATAGTCATTATCCAAAACCCACTTGCGGATATTGCTCTCACCCGAACCGGCACCACCAGTAAACAAGGGCGAACCATTCAACACGATGGCACCGCGACCACCGGTATCAGCAACACCCTGCTTCGCACCTGAACTGGGTTCACGCAACTTAGAAATCAAATGCTGCAAAAACAACAGTGAACCATCAGAAACCCGGGGGAGGCCCGCACCGAAACGGCCTGTGAAACCGGCAATCTTGTGCTCAGCTTCAACAGTTGCTTTAGCGCCCTTCCAATCCACACCAAAAGGAGGATTACTCAAACCATAGTGAAAAGTGCGATTCTCAAACGCAGGATTAGTCAGCGTATTACCCAGCGCAATATTCTCAATCGCCTGACCCTTCACCACCATATCCGCCTTACAAATAGCGTAAGACGCAGGATTAATCTCCTGACCCAACAGATTCACCTGGGCAGTATCATTGAACTTCTTAATCTTTTCATCCGCCACAGACAACATGCCGCCGGTACCCGCCGTCGGATCATAAACATCCCGAGTAATATTCGGGCGCATCAAATCCTCTTCATCCGTGAGCAACAGAGTCACCATTAACTCAATCACCTCACGAGGAGTGAAATGCTCACCGGCAGTCTCATTTGAAGCTTCCGCAAACTTACGAATGAGCTCCTCAAAGATATTGCCCATCTCCTCATTAGAGACGTTATCTGGGTGAAGGTTGATTTTGCTGTAATGCTGGACGACCTGAAACAGCAGGTCGTGCTCCGCCAGCTCGGCAATGGTGTCTTCAAACTTATACTTCTCGAAAATATCGCGAACGTTAGGCGAAAAAGAGTTGATGTAGGAGCGTAGGTTTTGCTCCAAAGTATCAGCATCGCCCTTAATCGAGCTCAAAGTGTGCTTCGACGAGTTGTAAAAACTGTATTCATGCTTCGCTCGCGCACGAAGCATCGCCAAAGGCACCTCGGCGTCCGCGTCATAACCAGAAATCGCGGTTAAAACAGCATCTTTAGTCGGTTCCAACACAGCGTCCAGACGGTACAAAACCGTGAACGGCAAAATGATGTCGCCGTACTGATGCTGCTTATAAGTACCTCTCAGCACGTCAGCAACATTCCAAATGAACTGTGAATAATTCAGCGAACTCGCCATAGGGGAGGGAAACCTAACTCTCAGAAGTGCAAATACCTACCTCTAAATGTAGAACATGCCGAGAGAATTCGGTGACTTTGAGAAGCGGTAGCTGCCAGGTCATGGTCGATAGGCGAAATGTTACAAGGTCGTTCGTAAAGAAGGCTTATCTTGTCAGTGCCTATTTCTACACTGAGCTCGTATTGTGAAAGGACCACGTTATGCAAGACCTCCTGAGCTCAGAGGCATTCAAGAACTTTACTAGCCTGTTTAGTCCGCTCTTTACAGTCCTCATATCTGCTGTTGTCTCTATGTGGATTTCACGCCGAACTATTGAAAACACAAACGAGGCAACACCTCCGGCTTTAAAGCGGCTCGAAATCTCGGCAAATATTTACCACCAGGCTAAGAACTCTGACGACTCCGAAGAACTAACAGAGCATCTATTAGAAAATTACAACTATGCGGCAGATGCTGCCCGATGGGAAAAAGAGGTACTAAAAGAAACTCGCTATCAGAGTATGGTGCAAAGAAATCTTCTTAAGGTTCCCTACGCTGCAGTGATGAAACAGAAGATAACTCATATGCCGTATTTTGGGCCGTCGCTCTTCCTCGAAGGATTGTTTGTTCTCCTGAACTTCACACTGTATATTTTTGGATTACTCATGCTCTTAGAAATCAGCTGGATAGCTTTTTACCAGCAAATTTCATTTCTTATCTTCCTTATACTTCTAGCCGCTACCCTAATAATCCTTGTGCTCCCGCCATTCTTGCGGTCAGGGATAAGTAACGACTGTAAGACGCATGAAAGCCAACAAGAATACGTGCGGATCCTAAGCAGCTGTTTCAACCGTGAAGTAGCTATAGAGGAAAATGATGGAATGCGGCAACGCCGCCTAGAAGCCGCGATATTAAACCCGGAGGTAAGAAGAACTTGCAACTTTCGCAGACTCCAAGCCTCATCCAACGGGGATTCTTTTATAGACCTCTTCAAAAATCTATGCGTCTGTCTATGCGTAATGTATGTGCGCTTCATGAAGCTTTGTAACTTCGAGAAACCTCTCCGCACACTTGCAGGACCATCGCCGTATGTCGCTCCTGGGGCATAGTGTCCTTCGGTTTTTGCTGGATTAGGTTTGTAGCAGATAGCGCGCACCGTACTGGGAAATGTTCTGGTACCTCGTGCGCTATCTAGTGCAAACGGATTGTTTTAGAGAAGAAGGATGTCCGGCACAGTAGGTCGCCGCGTGGCTGCCCGGCAGGCTGACCCAAAAGTACACTCAAAGCGTTGAATGCTCACCGAACAAGATGAGCATTCAACGCTTTTTGTGTACTAAATTTGAGCGTTTCAGGCACATCCCCCGCCGGCATCCTGTAGATTTCTAACTAACCAACCCAGGAGGACCCCATGAAAATCGCACTCGCTCAAATTGGTAGCGGTGAAGACGTCGCCGCCAACCTGCAGAAAGTCACCGACTTCGTGCGCGAGAGCGCCCAGAAGCAGGCTGACCTGGTGGTATTTCCTGAGGCGACCATGTCCGCATTCGGCACCGACATCTTCAGCGCCGCGTCCGAGCACTCTGACCACTGGCAAAAAAGCCTGGCAAATCTCGCCCAAGAGCATGGCATCACCATCGTGGTAGGCGAATTCGAACCAGCGGGGGAGAGGGTTCGCAACGTCGCTGGAATCTACAGCCCCGACGGCACGCGCGACTCCTACGCCAAAATGCACCTCTACGATGCCTTTGGCTACTCCGAATCAGACACCGTCGAAGCCGACGAAGAACTCTGCACCTTCAAAGTAGGAAACGTAACGGTTGGCGTTGCCATCTGCTACGACATCCGATTCCCCAAACTCTTCGCAGAACTCTCCCGCGCCGGTGCACAAGTTATCGTCGTGCCCACCTCCTGGGCAGCCGGACCCACCAAAAAACAACAGTGGCAGGTTCTCACCCGCGCTCGTGCACTGGATTCCAACTGCTTCGTCGTCGGCGTCGATCAAGCGAACCCCGTAGTCGGTGGCCCCGACGTCGAAACGGAAGCACCCACCGGAGTTGGCCTTAGCGTGGTGGCAGATCCTTTCGGGCAACCCCTCATTGAACTAGGCGAAGGCGAAGACCTCAAAGTGGTTCGTTTGGATCTCGATATCATCGAAAAGGCCGAGCAAGCAGTGCCTGTCCTGAAAAACGCGAAGCTGGGGTACTAGAGGTTAGTCGGTCGATGCCGTATCTTCGGCAAGCCGCGTCTCTCACACGCTTCGCTACATCCAGTTTTTTCTTTTAAATACTAGGTAGAGGATTGTAGACACCGCCACCATCAACAAAAGCGAAGCGGGATACCCCCACGGCCATTGTAGTTCAGGCATATTTTCGAAATTCATGCCGTAGATGGATCCGATAATCGTCGGTGCTACCAAAATCGCAGCCCACGCTGAAATGCGTTTCATGTCGTCATTTTGCTGCTCGGCCACCAGAATGCTGTTCACTTCAAGAGCGTTCTGCAAAGTGCTCCGTAAGTCATCAATACGATCATTAATTTGAATCGCGTGGTCCTTAACATCTCGGAACTGACGCACATCATGAATAGCTTCTTGCTTATCTTCAGGGTTATCAGTATCAGCCGTCGCGCGAATCCGCTCCATTAAAGTATCGAGCATCCCAAGCAGCGGTTTACAAGCGCGCTTAAAATCGGCAATCTCGTTGAGTAGCGCGTAAATACGCTGGGAGACGCCGGCGGTATCGGTGGGCATAGGAGAGAAAAGGGCGTCCTCAATCTCGTCACTATCATTCTCCAGCCCTTCAACTACAGGGAAATAACGGTCTACTACCGAATCAAGAGCGGCGTGAACCATATCCCACGGAGTCTTAAGATTCTCTATCTTGGAGGCAATATCTTCCAATAACGCTTTAACATTTGACTCTTTACGCAGATAATCTTTCACGATAGCCACCATGAAATTTTCACCCATGAAAAGGTGAATCTCGCCAAAGTGAATTTCTTCCTCTTTGTCTAAATACACTGCAGGTCTTAGCACCAGGAAATAAGTATGACCGTAGCGGTCAAGTTTAGCCCGCTGGTGACCTTCGGTGGAATCTTCTACTGCTAACTCATTCATGCCGAAATGGGAAGTGAGAGCGTGCATATCGTCATTTGTAGGGTCGCTAATACCTACAAATGCGTTAACGTCGTCGCGCTCTTTGAGAGCGGCATACGTTTCGTCCAAAGTTTTTGATTCAGTGGAGGAACCGTCATGATAGTTGAGCGTGTTTACAAGAATCGGCATGAGGTTAATATTAACCCGCGTGCTATGGGCGACTGGTAATCTGGTGCGGTGATGTGCGCACATTCCGCAGAATTTATGGGGGCGGTGCCGCGCCGGTGTCTATGAAGGTTTCGTAAGGAGAGCGTGTGCAGCAAAAAGTTATTCAGATGCCGGGCATGATCTCTATTATCGCTACCTTCGCGGCGGTTATTTCGAGCCTTTCGTTGCTGTTGCCGGCGTCCCCTGCATGGGTAGCTTCCGGTGGTGCCGGAGCGATGGGCGCGGGGTCGGTGACGGCGGCGCTGATGGCGGTAACTGTTGCTACGCAACTTTTCGCGGTTCGCCCGGCTCTTGCTCGGTTTGGTTGGCAAAAGACTCTGGTGGCTGGAACGCTTTTCATGGGGTTGGGTTCGCCCCTTCAAGCGATTTCCCCTGACCTTCCGTTAGCACTAGTCAGCTCGGCTTTGCGCGGCGTGGGCTTCGGTATCGTGACGGTGTGCGGCTCGATGGCACTGTCTCTTTTAATCCCTGCCGAACGACGCGGGCAGGCAGTTGGGCTTTACGGTCTAGCTGCTGCCGTTCCGCAAATGATTCTTACTCCTCTTGCTCCTTGGCTCATTGAGGTACTGGGGTTTCGCCCGGTGTTGTGCCTGGGTTTGATTGCGGTTTTGGGCGCGCCCTTCGCCTGGCATCTGGGTAAATTGGTGGACGCTCGGACGGCGCAAGCCCCCGCCTCTGCATCCCAGCAGGGGGCAGGTGCCGGTTCAGTTTTGCGTATTATCTGGCCTGCTCTGCTCACTCTGACCCTGATTACCGCAGCGGGCGGGGCGTTCATGACGTTCGCTATAGATATTGCCCCCTCCGCGCTCGTCGCCTCGATTGCCCTCCTTGTTCTGACGATTACTGCCGCACCCACACGCTTTTGGGGCGGTTCCCTATCGGATCGTTTCGGTACCCGAGTGCTCATGACCCCGGTTCTGGCTCTTTCTGCGGTGGGCGCCGTCCTTATTGGGTTTTCCGCCGCTGGCGCCGAGGGCAACACACGATCCATACTGCTTCTGCTTGGCGTGCTATTGGTCGGTGCGGGCTACGGCTTTTTGCAGTCGGTGACGATGGTCCGCGCGCTCAACGACGCCGGCCCGGCGCATAACGCCCGCGCTTCTGTGGCATGGAACGCGAACTTCGATTTGGGCACTGGCTTGGGCGGGCTAGCGTTAGGCGCGCTAGCGCAAGCCGGTGGTTTCCCCGGCGCATGGTGGATCTGGGCGGGACTAATGGCGGTCTCTGTTGCCGTGATGGGCGCCCGCGATGCTCGCGAATTCCGCCGCCACTCGCCCAGGTAGCCCTCCCTCTTTAACGATAGAGTTTTAAAGAAATCTCAACCGACCCCCGGGAAGAAGAGAATGCAGAATTCCGTAGCAATCATCGTACGCACCAAGGATCGTCCTCGCTTTCTCGAACGTGCACTGGCGAATATTGCGGCGCAAACCTACCCGCAGGTGAAGACCGTTGTGGTCAATGACGGCGGGGACACTGCTACCGTCGACCGTCTGATTGAGGCCTCTGCGCTTTCAAACGTTCAGGTTATCCACCACGAGATTAGCCGAGGAATGGAAGCCGCTTCCAATGTTGGCATTCGCGCCTGTGCATCGGAATTCATCGCAATCCATGACGACGACGACCTCTGGGAACCCACCTTCCTCGAAAAAACTGTGGCGGCGCTGGAAGAGAACGACGACGTCATGGTGGTTGTGCGCACCGACGAATACTTCGAAAAAATTACCGAATCGGGCTTCGAATTCGTAGAATCACGCCCCTTCTGGGAAAACCTACAGGGCATGAACGTGGTTGATTTCTTCCGCATTAACCGCGCAGTACCGATTGGCATTCTTTACCGCCGCCGTCTGCTCGATGAAATCGGCTACTACAACGAAACCCTACCGGTGGTCGGTGACTGGGAGTTCAACGTGCGCGTTGCTTCCAAACATAAGGTTCTGTTTCTTCACGAGAACCTTGCCCACTGGTCCAAGCGTTTGAACGCTACTGGAACCGACTCCAATAGCGTGTACGCGGCGGCGCAAGAACACAAATTCTTTGACGCGCGAGTACGAAGCGACGCGGTTCGGGAGCACCTCGCCCAAGGCGGGCATCTGGCTCCTTATCTTTACAACGCGCACTTGGCGAATGAGGTCCAGGAAGCGGTTCACCACAGCCACGAGTTGCTCCTCGATGTCCTGAATCGGTTAGAACGAATCGAAGCTACCCAACGCGAACAAGCTGCGCGCTTAGAACGAGTTGAACGGGCGCTAAGCGTACGGGGGCGAGCTCGTACCATCAGCACTAAACTACAGCGGTTGGCACAGCGAAGAGAAAAATAAAATTACTTCTTCAGTAATTGTTTTTATCTCTGGTGCAGTATGGTTATGAACTGCGCTTCATCAGAAGGGGTGTAGGGACTTGGCGGAGGAGCTTGTATTTCAAGAAACCAGCCACCGCCCCTAGTGCGTACCCTCCTTCAGAAAAAGTCTTGAGGCGACTCTGCGCGTCCTTGTATTTGAAGAGCCGGTAAGGCGTTTTTGCTAACACAAACCCCTGTTTGAGCAGGGAAATATCCCTCTGCACCTGTTCGGGGTAGCGCACTGTCACGAGTACATCGTTGAGAGCGTAGAAATAATTTCTGCGGAATTGCTTGCGGGGAGACTGCGAAATTCGATAAAGGACGGCGGCACCGTAGGATTCAACCTGTTGCATACCCGCTTTGCGGGCTCGTGCCCAAAAGTCCCAGTCGTCGCTGCCACGTTTATAGGATGAATCGAATCCTCCCAGCGCAAGAAGATCATGTTTTCTGGCACCGAAAGATGCTCCACCCACAAAGAAATGAACCTCAATTTTTTCGTGAGGATTGGGTTCCTGGATAAAGAGATTTTGCCATTTGGGCTGGGTAAAGAGCTGGTAGATTTCCCGGTTTTCTAGGGATAAGTCCCCGGTATCTGCAACATTGAGGTATTGACCCAGCACGTAAGAATTCGGGTGATTTTTGAGTGTGGTGTAGAGCGAGCGAACCCAATCTTCACAGACGAAATCGTCGGCATCGCAAATAAGAATAAAGTCGGTTTGCGCGTCCTCGATACCTACGTTGCGGGCGTAGGAGACATTCTGAATTTCTGAGGAATCTACTATACGCACATTGAGCCGGTCCCTGAATCCATCAACTACCGCAGCCAGCGCATCGGTACTTCCGTTATCGCTGATGATGACTTCAAAAGCGGGGGCATTTACCTGACGGCTCAGGCATTCTAGCTGGTGCCCTATGACGTCGGCGGCGTTGAGGGTAGGTATGACGACGCTCGCCAAGGGAGCATCGGTGAGGTTCTGTTTGACCGCCCGGCGGATTTCATCGCTGATGGGTTCCATCCTGTCGCGGCGGTTCTGATAGTCCCTTTCCCATGACTGCTCGCGGTCTTGGTCGGCGTAGCCTTGTGCGATTTCTAAAGAACGGCGGTAGATGCGATTCCGCTGTTCCGCAGTAACGGGGGCCCAGCTCTGCGGCGTCAAAGAAACAGCTGGCGCGAGGGCTGGCAGTTTGTTGTGTAGGTCGGCAGAACCTGTCAGGGCTTGTTCTACGGCGTTCCACCATGCTTCAGAGAAAGAACGCAGCTGAGAGGTTCGCTGAAAAAGGGTCGAAGAAATGTCGTCGTGCCAGCGAATTATTTCGTTCAGCGCAGAGGAATAGACGGTAGCATCGGCGGAATCGAGAGGGATTGTGTAGTTTTCCGCCCCGTAGTGGGACATCATTCCTCTCAGGCGCATATCGGTAAAGGCATCTGGAATCAGCCCTATAAATGGGACGCCTGATGAGAGAGAAAATACGCCGGGGTGGTATCTGTTAGCTATCGCAACATAAGCGTTGCGGTGAATCGAAACAGCCGCATCAGCATGGAGGATGGGGAGCACGATTGGTTTTGAATTCATCTGGCGGGCGATAGCCGCATGGACGAGGTAGTCTTCATCTTTCCTGCCAGGGGTGCCCTTGTGGGGAACAAAAACCGTATGAAGATGATGAACCTTGTAGGCTTCATCGAGTGCCTTCGCCAAGTGTTGAATCTGCTCGTTATCTAACCCCACGAAGGTAGCGCAAATATATTGCTCGGGGAGGTCCGGGACTGTTTCTCCGGGTAGCTGCCTGTGTTCGGAGACGTAGAAAGTGGCGTCATCAATCATGTGATGAGCAGGAACATTATGGTCTTGAGTCCACTGGTAGGAGCTAATTTCTCTTACGCCTACCAGGCGGGATGCCGAAAGTAACTCCTGAAGAATCTCGGAGTCTTTATCTGTGAGCACAGGGCCAAGCGATTGCCCAGAGATAACGAGGGGGATCTCGAAGGTTTGAGCAATGAGCCCATAGGCGGCTCGCTCGTAAAGTAACCACCCGTAGGTTGAATTCATGTTTCCGCCGCCAGCAATGAGAATGCCATCTATTTCAGTCATCGCCTGGGTGAATTCTTCTATTTCAGGGCGGGCTGGTTGCCCTAGAAGGTGTTGGCGGACTTCTTCTAGATATTGTTCTCGTTCGGCAGGGGAGCTGGGAAATTCTAGGGTATGGATATAGCCGTGAGCCACCCCAATATTGTTTTCAGAGTGTTTTAGGTCCGTGGTTCCTATATGGACCTCAAAACCGCGGTCGACGAGCTGGGTGGCTGCGGTGATGCCCATGGCTTCGTCGCCTACATGGTAATTTTCTCTGCCTAGATCTGCGAGAACGAGGATGCGTGGCAAGTGAAAATTCCCCCCAAAGTAGTGACATGATGAGCTCTTCGGGTGATTTTACCTGACCTATCCGAACGAAGGGGTAAGGGGGCGGACCCAGCCCATAGTTTTGGCTAGACTGAAACTATGAATCCTCTACTACCTACGGGCTGGGAACTCTTCATCACTGTGGTCGGAATGATCCATGTGGTCCTTTTGCTTGCGGTGATTTTTCGGGTGGGGTTCGACAAATGGCTCGCTCCCGAACACAAAATCTTCCTGCTGATTATTTCGTTGCTGGTACCGATTATCGGTCCGGCGATGAGCCTGCTTGTTACCTTCCGCACCAACAAGTAGCTATTCGCCGGTGGCGCCGTCGTCTTTCTGTCCTTAAAAAGTTTTGTGCCTCAAAGCAAAATTTATGAACCCTAGGGTGTATAAATTTTGCCTTTGAGGCACATTTTTGTCCGGGACGCCGGGACGCCGGGACGCCGGGACGCCGCGTCTAGTCTTCGATCAGGTCGCGTACCACGATGGTCTGCTCACGACCGGGGCCCACACCGATTGCTGAAATACGGCAACCGGACAGTTCCTCGAGCTTCTCCACGTAGAGACGCGCGTTCTGAGGCAAATCATCCAGCGACTTTGCCTCGGTGATGTCCTCGGTCCACCCGTCAAAGTACTCAAAGATAGGCTTGGCGTGGTGGAACTCGGTCTGAGTCATGGGCATTTCGTCCTGACGCACCCCGTCCACATCGTAGGCAACGCACACGGGAATCTTCTCCAGTCCGGTGAGAACGTCCAGCTTGGTAATGAACAAGTCGGTAAAACCGTTGATGCGTACAGCCTGGCGCGCCAGCACGGCGTCGTACCAACCGCAACGGCGCGGACGCCCAGTATTTACACCGAACTCGCCACCTGTCTTCTGCAGAAATTCGCCCATCTCGTCAAAGAGCTCAGTGGGGAAGGGGCCAGCACCCACGCGGGTGGTGTATGCCTTCTGAATACCGATTACACGCGAAATACGGGTCGGACCAACACCCGAACCAACGGATGCGCCACCTGCCGTCGGGTTCGACGACGTCACGAAGGGGTAAGTACCGTGGTCGACGTCGAGGAAGGTCGCCTGACCACCCTCCATCAACAAGGTTTTACCCTCGTCCAGCGCGTTGTTGAGAAGCTGGGTTGATTCAACAATCATGGGCTTGAGGCGCTCGGCGAAGCCCATGAAGTATTCAACGATTTCTTCTACTTCAACGTGGCGGCGGTTGTAGACCTTCACCAAAAGTTCGTTCTTTTGGCGCAGTGAACCTTCGACTTTTTGGCGCAGGATGGACTCATCCAGAATGTCCTGAGCACGAATACCCAGACGCGCTACCTTGTCCTGGTAAGTGGGGCCGATGCCGCGCCCGGTAGTGCCGATGGCGCGCTTGCCGAGAAAGCGTTCGGTGACCTTATCCATGGTCTGGTGGTAAGGGGCCACCAGGTGAGCGTTAGCTGAAATTTTAAGTTTTGAGGTATCCGCCCCGCGCGCTTCCAAGCCGTCAATTTCTTCAAAGAGGGCTTCGGGGTTCACTACCACGCCGTTGCCAATAACGGGCACCGCGTTAGGGGAGAGGATGCCAGCGGGAAGTAGCTTGAGCTCGAACTTCTGACCGTTGACGACGACGGTGTGACCGGCGTTGTTGCCACCGTTAGGTTTGACGACGTAGTCAACTCGACCGCCGAGGAGGTCAGTTGCTTTTCCTTTTCCTTCGTCGCCCCACTGGGCTCCGACAATCACAATCGCTGGCATGAAAATTTACTCCTTATGAGCGCGTACACCTGCCGGATTCCACGGAGGTGCGGTGGGTTTTGGCTAATTTAGGCAAAAAACACCAAGTTCAAGAATACCCTGTCTGGTTAGGTGTGGCACAGTGCTATTCAAAATACTGGACGGCACCAAACCTTGTTGGTTCTGGAATGGCTCGTTTGACTGGCTGCTTTGGTGCACTCCTGCCCCGCGCAGCGTCGGCAAGGGTAATAAGCAGAAATATTAGAAATTTACTGTGTCTCAAGCCACATTTTGGGGGGTTGTGGGTTGTAATAGTTTCACACATTGCCCCAGTAAAACGTAGTATGGGGCATAAAAGTCGGTATTTACACTAGTCAGATACATTTTTGATGGGTTGTGAATGCCGGACTTAGGGCTTATCTCAAGGCTGGGGTATAGCGTGTGCCGTCGAACACGACTTGCAAGTTTTGTGAAGCGAAGCGAGCAATGTTTGAGCTGGAGCGTTCTGGCGACACAAAGCTAATTCCTCCCTTTGGAAGCAAATCCTTATTCTGATTTCTCCCCCAGAAATCGTTATAGCACTCGCATTTCTAGAGGGTTCTGTGGTTACACACTCCACGGTTTTCACACTGTACAAGGAACCCTTTATGACAAAATTTCATTATTTTCCGCACCGGGCGGGCAAGGCTGTTTTGGCTGGCTCGCTCGGTATTGCGCTAGCTTTTTCGCTGGGCGCACCTGCGTATGCGGCGACTGACCCTGATATGTATCAGGGCTCGTCGGCGCATCGCGATAAAACGCTGACAGCGTCAATGCGCAATGCAGAAGGCACTGTTTCTTCGTTCGTCCAGTTCAGGGGCCCCGGTGCCTTTGAGGCGACTCAGCCATCGGGCGTGCGCACTGGGCAGCAGGATCCGGTTAAGGCTGTGGCTGCGGTTAAAGCTGTTCAGGCAGATGTTGAGGGTAAGGCTGCTTCAGTTGCTTCGGAGACCAACGGGCAGGTTCTTTACACTGCCCATAATGCATTGCGCGGTGTGGCACTGACTGCCGACGCCGAGGCATTGCGTAATCTGGCGAAGCGCTCGGACGTCGTCAAAATTTCGCGGATCGTACCTAAAGAACGCTTTAACGCTGCTACCGATGTTGATACCGCTGCTCTTGCCAGCTGGACCAATGCGGGTAGAACCGGCAAGGGTGTCCGCATCGCTGTGGTGGATTCTGGCTTGGATTACACGCACGCTGATTTTGGTGGCCCCGGCACTCAAGAAGGTTACGAGAAAGCCAAGTCTTCTACTGATATTCCTTCCAAGGAATCAGGCCTTTATGACCCCGCTAAATTTATAGGTGGCTACGATTTCGCTGGCGATAATTATGACGCAGGTGGCGAGTTCGGTAGCGAGATTCCTCAGCCTGACTCTAACCCCCTTGACTGCCGCGAAGGTGGTCACGGTACGCACGTGGCTGGTTCTGCTGCAGGTTTTGGTGTGGACGAAAACGGAAAAACATTCCGTGGCGATTACACCAAGCTCTCTGCTGAAGATGTCAAGAAAATGAAGATTGGCCCCGGTTCGGCACCGCAAGCAGAGCTCATCAGCATGCGCGTCTTCGGATGCGAAGGCACCACCAACGTGACCGGTGAAGCACTAGACCGCACGCTGGATCCTAACGGCGACGGCGATTTTTCAGACCGCGCGAACATCGTGAACCTTTCGCTGGGTTCTGATTTCGGACCGATTGATGACCCTGAAAATGACATTGTCAACGCTCTGAACCGTCAGGGCATTCTCTCGGTTATCGCTGCAGGTAACGCCAACGGCTACGGCGGTGTGGGAGATACTTACTCCAACCTGGGTAACCCGGCGAATACTGTCTCGGCTCTAACCGTGGCTAACTCGATTGGCTCAAACTACTTTGTTGACCAGGCAGAGATTACCGCTCCCGAATCCATCAAGGGTAGGGTCACCGGTGATTATTCCCGCGACTTCAACTACGCGGCAGCATCAGACAAACAGCTTTCGGGCACTGTGGTGGCGGCTCCTGAAGAAAACAAGTACGCCTGTGAAGCATTCCCCGCTGGCACTGATTTCGGCGGCAAATGGGTTCTGATTGACTGGTATGACGGCCCCGGATCCTTCCCCTGCGGTTCCAAAAAGCGTTTCGACAACATTGAAGCAGCGGGCGGCAAGGGCGTCGTCCTTACCTCTAACGTGATGATGGAAGACGGCGGCATTGCCGGTAATGAGACCATCCCCGGTACTCGCCTCAACGCCGAAGACTCCGCCAAGGTTCGAAAAGCGACCGAAAACGGTGGAACTTTCGACATTACCTTGAAGAACGAATGGATTGAATCAGTCTCCAAGCCCACTAACGCTTTGGATACCCTCAACTCGTCGTCTGCTCGCGGTCAGCACGGCTCCAACGGCTTTGTTAAGCCCGACGTCGCCGCCCCCGGCACGAACATCATGTCCGCTGGTGTAGGCAAGGGCAACGGAGGAACCGTAATGACCGGTACCTCCATGTCCACCCCTCACGTAGCTGGCGTTGCCGCTCTGGTTTTGCAGGCGCATCAGAACTACTCACCTGCCAATATCAAGGCAGCGATTATGAATACCGCAACCCACGACGTCAAAACTGCAGATGGTGCAACCTATGCTGTGGACCGTGTGGGCACCGGCCGCATCGATGCACAGGCTGCTGTTAATACCAATGTTTTGGTGTACAACACCGATAACCCCAATGAGGTTTCTGACTCCTTCGGCGTTGTAGAAGCAAAGCCTGGCGATCCTCAGCTCGTGCTCAAGCGCAAGTTCACCGTGGATAACTTCGATTCAGCGGCGCACACCTATAATCTTTCCTACGATTCGTCGGTCATGATGCCCGGTGTGAGCATTACCGTTGACCCCATGGTTTCTGTGGGAGTCGGTAAGAAGGCTGAATTTACCGTTACCGCCACCGTTGACCCTTCGGCCCTTCAAAAGACTGCAGACCCCGCCCTGGAGCTTATACAGCTGAATCAGGCGCGCCAGTTTATCGCTCAGGAATCTGGACGCATCAAGCTGACTGAGGCTAAAACCGAACTGCGAGTTCCTGTGCAGATTGCTCCTAAGCCTGTTTCCGATATGAGCGCCAAGGTTGATGCCGCTGAACTGGCAAAGAACGGTACTACCGCGCCGGTAACTCTCAGCGGAACCGAACTCAACCAGGGCGGTTATACCGGTATGCTCGGTGCTTTTGAACTGGGTGCTAAGAGTGATCGCATGAAGAGCACCTCGCTACCCATCCCTTCACTGCAGCAAATTGACTTGCAGTATGTTGGTGCAAGCTCTGACGCACCGATACTTGCTGCCGCAGGGAAAGATACTTCTGATGCCATGCTCGGCTTCGGCATCTCCACCTGGGCTAACTGGGATGTGTTGAGCTGGGCTTATGCCACCGAGGTTTCTATTGACGTCGACGCCAACCAGCGCCCCGACTTTTTCCTCACCGTAGACCGTGTGGAGGGCTTCGATATGCCTTTGGCGGTTCTACGTGGATTCGTCAACGGTGAACCTACCGTGCTATCCATGCAACCCATCAATGGTGCGCTGGGAGATATCGATACCAACCTCATGGACTCCAACACCATGGTGCTGCCGGTGTTGCTTGCTGACTTGGGTATCACCGCTGATAACGCGGATAAGGTCAGCTACAAGGTAGACACTTACTCTTGGTATGTGGACGGCGCAACCGACTCCACCGACTGGATTAAGTACAACCCCCTCAAGCCCGCTGTCTGGTTTGACGGCGCTGAGCCTGCCACCGACGTCCTGTATAAGGATTCAGCGGCAACCAAGCTCAAGATTCACCGTGACTCCTCCAAGGACGCTGCTGCGCTGTTCCTGCATATGCACAACGGTACCGGCGATCTTGCTGGAATCAAGAAGGGTGAAGACGGCGGCAGGTCTCAGGTTGTTGAACTAGCGGCAGCTACTCCTTCTCAGCCCACCAAGCCGGTTACTAACCCGCGCTTCACCGATGTACCTGCGGACTACCCGTTCTACAACGAAATCGCCTGGTTGGCTACCAAGGGAATTACTACCGGATACCCCGATGGTACGTTCCGCCCCCAGGAGAATGTTCAGCGAGGAGCCATGGCGGCTTTCTTCTACCGCCTAGCTGGTTCACCTGCTTACACCGCGCCGGCTGTCTCTCCTTTCAAGGATGTTCCTACTACCCACCCGTTCTACAAAGAAATCGCGTGGATGAAGGAACAGGGAATCACCACCGGCTTTGCCGACGGTACGTTCCGCCCGCAAGATGACGTGAACCGTGATGCCATGGCGGCGTTCTTCTACCGCATGGCTGGCTCACCGGAGTACACCGCACCGAGCAAGGCACGATTCTCCGACGTCCCCGTCAACAGCCAGTTCTATAAAGAAGTTTCTTGGCTGGCGTCGGTCGGTGTGACCAACGGTTGGGACGACGGCACGTTCCGCCCGGTTTCTCCTATTCACCGCGATGCGATGGCTGCGTTCATCTATCGTTATGACAAGAATGTTCAGCACTAAGTTGAGCTAAATATTTCACTGGCAAGAAACCCGCTGCCCCGAATCATCTTCGGGGCAGCGGGTTTTTTCATGCGAGAGTTCTGAACTTTGGTCAATTTTGAATCGTTTTGAAGCCCAAAACGCCTAAAAATTGACCAAACTTTTTGAACTCGTTTTAGTCTTTGAGGATTCTAATCTGCATGGGGTAGTCATACACCTCGCCACGATTGGCACGCACCGCGCCGATGATGTGGAAAATAAACATGAGGACGGTCGTTGCGCCCCAAATCAACAGGGAAATGGGAGCGCCTAGAGTCAGCGTGAAAATCAGGATTGCCCATCCGACGAGGTTCGCCAGCCAGAGGGTGAAATTGAAGTTGAATGCGCGTGCCGAGTTCGCCGCTGTGAACTTATGACCGGGTTTGTCTTTGAAAATGAACCAGAAGACGAGGGGTCCAAGAAAGCTCAGCGTGCTGGCGGTGACGATGTTCAGAATGAGCGATGACAGGTGGGAAAGCAATGACATCGTTTTGGCATCGGGGGCAATAGGGTTGCCGTAGGCATCAAAATCATGAGGTTGTTGGAAGCCTTGTTGAAAACCCTGCTGGTTGCCGTATTGCTGACCGTACTGCTGGTGCGGCTGCTGTTGGGGGTAGCCAGATGGCTGCTGGGGGTTTTGGTTGTTGAAGTCGTTGTTGGGGGTATCGGGATATTGAGACATTGCCGTCCTTGATTCAGCGGGTGAGTGTTTCTTCTACTGTATAGAGGACACCGCTGCGACTTCATTAAAACTTTTGAAATTACATAAAATATCCCCCTGCCGGAGGAGGGCTATCCCAGCTCTAATACGGTGCGTAGCTGGACAAAAAGATTGGGAACTATCGTGTAGTACGCTTTGCGACCGGATTGTTGGCGGGTGAGTAGTCCCGCTTCGGTCAGCTTTTTAAGGTGATGGCTGATAGTGGGCTGCGAAAGGTCAAGTTCGCTCACTAGATCGGTAGTGGTGATAGGTGCGCATCCTTCGCGGGCGATGAGTGAGAGGATACGGAGGCGGCCGGCGTCGCCTAGGAGCTTGAAAATTTCGGCGTAGCGCAGAGCATCGTGAGTAGAGAGCACTTCGGTGGCTAGGGAGCAACAATCTGAAGTGACAGAAACTTCGGCAAGAGGCAGATTCAAATCCATGCATCTACGATACCTTGACAGATGCCTCAAATTCGAAATACTCTTTATATATTGATAATCTTCGATATATTAAGGAAGCTTGTGCCAAACCCCCTACGTACACCCGTTGAGAACCCACCTGCAACCCCGCCGTCCTCGCGTCTGAGTTTTTTGGACCGCTGGCTGGCTCTCTGGATTCTTCTAGCGATGGCGGCAGGATTGTTGCTGAGCAACCTTGTTCCCGGTCTGAGTAACGCGTTGGAAGCATGGAAAATCGGCCAAGTATCTGTACCCATTGCCATCGGTTTACTCGTGATGATGTATCCGCCCCTGGCAAAAGTTCGCTATGACAAGAGCGCCCAGCTACTTGCCGATCAACGCCTCATGATTGTTTCTGTGGTACTGAATTGGATTTTGGGACCGGCGCTCATGTTCGCGCTGGCATGGATCTTTGTCCCAGATCTTCCTGAATTTCGTACCGGTTTAATCATTGTGGGCCTTGCTCGCTGCATCGCCATGGTGCTGATTTGGAACGATTTAGCCTGTGGGGACCGTGATGCCGCCGCCACCCTAGTTGCAATTAATTCTTTGTTTCAAGTAATTATGTTCGGAGTACTCGGCTGGTTTTATTTGCAAATACTTCCTAGCTGGCTGGGCTTACCCACGACGTCCGCTGAGTTCTCTTTCTGGGCAATTGTTAGTTCCGTACTGGTCTTCTTGGGCATACCCCTGCTCCTAGGCTTCCTATCCCGGGTGCTGGGTGAACACTTCAAATCGCGTACCTGGTACGAGCAAAAATACCTACCAAAAATTTCCCCACTCGCTCTTATCGGCTTGCTATACACCATTGTGTTGCTCTTTGCCCTTCAAGGAGCGCGAATAGTGGAACAACCCTCGGCAGTGGCACGCGTGGCACTACCACTTCTAGCTTATTTCGTGTTGATGTTCTTCCTGGGGCTTCTTACGAGCCGAGCACTCCATATGGGATACGCCCAATCAACCACCGTGGCGTTTACCGCCGCCGGTAATAATTTTGAACTTGCCATAGCGGTATGCATCGGTACATTTGGTGCGCATTCGGGGCAAGCATTGGCAGGTACTATTGGGCCACTTATTGAGGTTCCTGTACTGATTGCTTTGGTCTATGTTCTGCGCTGGTTGGGACCTAAACTTTTTAACAACGCACCTACTTTTGAAAGATAGAACGATGACCAATCAGCCCACCATTCTCTTTGTATGTAACAGCAATCGCGGAAAGTCCCAGATGGCTGCGGCGCTCATGGACTTGCGTTCTGAGGGGGCAATCCGCTCTACCTCCGCTGGAGTGAAAGCTGAAGAAGGCAAATCTGTGAATGCTGAAGCCGCCGCATCGCTGGCAAAAATTGGTGCCGATATGAGTAGCGGTTACTCAAAACCCATGTCGCCCGAACTACTCGCAGAAGCCGACCGCATCGTCGTCGTCGGTGGAGCAGACCTGGGTACTCTCTCGCCAGAGAACGCCGCCAAAGTAGAACGCTGGAACCCCGACGAGCCCTCCACGCGCGGTATTGAGGGCGAAGAACGCATGGATCTGCTACGCGACGATATCGACCGATTAGTCAAAGATTTACTGGCGCGCCTCTAGCTCCCAGCAAGCTCCCACGATTTTCTTCATCGGGGTTTGCCCACGCCGGAGTAGAATAAACACATGCGTGAATTACAGGTAAAAATCATTGACGAACTGGGCGTACACCCCACCATTGACCCCGCAGAAGAAGTACGCAAACGCGTGCAATTTCTCTGCGACTACCTCAAAATTACGCACACTAACGGCTTTGTTCTGGGCATCTCTGGCGGACTCGATTCCACCCTCGCTGGCCGCCTGTGCCAGCTCGCCGTCGAACAGCTTGCCGACGAAGGCATCACCGCTGAATTCATCGCCGTCCGACTGCCCTATCAGGTGCAAAAAGACGAGGACGACGCCCAAGCTGCGCTACGCTTCATCCAACCTGATCAGACGGTAACCTATAACGTTGCACCAGCCGTAGACGGTTTCGAATCGGCATTCCAAGACGCCGTAGGGCGCCCCATCGCAGACTTCAACAAGGGCAACGTGAAGGCGCGCGCTCGCATGATTGCTCAATACGCGCTGGCGGGGGAGAAGAACTTACTGGTGATTGGAACCGACCACGCCGCAGAATCGGTCACCGGATTCTTTACCAAATTTGGCGATGGCGGCGCCGACGTTTTGCCCCTCTACGGGTTGAATAAACGACAAAATCGCGAACTGCTGAAGGTTCTAGGTGCCGAGGAGCGCCTATGGAAGAAGGTACCCACTGCCGACCTACTTGACGGTAAGCCTCTGCGCACGGACGAAGACGAGCTGGGTCTTACCTACGATCAGATTGACGACTACCTCGAAGGGAAAGAAATCCCTGCCGAAGCCGCCGAAAATCTCGAAGGAAAATTTCTGCGCAGTCGGCACAAACGCACCACGCCCGTCACAATTTTTGACACTTGGTACAAGGCATAAATCGTGGAACCGCAGAGCCACTCAGCGGAGGACTTCGAGAAAACCATTCTGCCCGCCATCGCTACCATGCGTGAATTTGGGCAGGACTTTTCTCGTATGCTCATGGAGTACCAGTTTGCTATTAACGAGGTGCTCACCAAGGTGGAAATTCTGCGCCAGGAATTCACTCACCTTTACCGCTACAACCCGATTGAGCACGTTTCGTCCCGCGTAAAAACCCCTGAATCACTAGCACAAAAGCTGGTACGTAAGGGCGTGAAAATGAGTTCAGAATCGGTGGCGAACAATATCTATGACGTCGCTGGAGTGCGCATTACCTGCAGTTTCATTGGTGACTGCTACCGTGTGATGAGCGCGCTGACTTCTCAGGACGACATTGAAGTGGTTGAAGTCAAGGACTACATCAAACATCCTAAAAAGAATGGGTATAAGAGCCTGCACGTGATTGTGCGAATCCCCATTTTTCTCTCTACCGGCGCTAAGAAAATCCCGGTAGAACTGCAGATTCGTACTATCGCCATGGATTTTTGGGCGGCGCTGGAACACAAAATATTTTATAAGTACGACCGCGAGGTTCCCGAGCATCTGACCGAAGAACTGTTCAACGCGGCGGTGGTTGCAGACCAGCTCGATCAGCGGATGGAACGGTTGCACAAGTCAGTTCACGGCGACAATGCCTTACGAGACTACACGGAGGATCCGTCGGCTAGCGCCGTCATCCTTCGGCAGCTCCTGGAACTTTCGCGCAACGACGGTAAGCATAAATAACGGTTAGGGTGAAGGCCATGGAACACCTGCGTAAACACAAATTATCATTGGGGTCTGTGGTCTGTGGAATCGTGCTGATTCTCGGCGGTGAGTGCTCCAGGGAGAGAGGTGTGTTTACACTAGTCACGTCTTTCAAGCCCACCTGCGATGCCCATGACATCTGCTATTCCGTCGGTAGTACCACCAATCGTTTAGACTGCGACAACGTCTTTTGGGCATCGCTTTTACGCGAATGCGAGCGGGCATATTCGGCAGGGCTGATGCGTAGCACCTGCCGCGGGGTAGCACAGACCTACTACACGGCAGTACGTACCTTCGGTGCTTCGTACTACGACGGCGCCGGCTCAAAAGCCTAAAGATTTACCTTAGGAGCCAAACGCCACCTGGACCGCGTGAACCGCCGCTTTATCAGTTTCCTGAAGCATTAGCGCATCCGTTCCAGGCAGAGGGGAAATAGTCGTATCAGCCATCTGCGCGAAAGTAGGTATGCCGATGACGTGCACGCGAGGGTCCTGCGAACCGTCCGGGTTAATAACGGCGCGAGTTACCGGGTGTACCTCCGGGGAGGCAGTTTCAATCTCGCGGCCCTCTTCATCTATCTCGCAGAACGGTCGCACCCGCTGAGAGAGCGAAGCATAGATAGGCTCCGCCACGTGGCGAATGTCGGGGTAATGCAAAAAAGCATCGGCAAGATACTTAGTGCGAATTTCCTGCTGAGTGGAGGGCGACATCGTAACAAATTCATCTCCGTCAACCCGAACCTTGGGGCGCTGGCCAATAAACTGCACAACTCCTGCATCAATCGCTGCAAGCAGCTGACGGCAGCGGAAGAGCGGCGGCCCTGAGCCTACCATCTGACCTAGAGCATCGAAGTTCTTGTAATCGGTTTGGCGGGACTCCCAAGTGTAGCGGCCCATCGACCCCAAGATTGAAGCGGGCGTACGAGCAGAGGACACCGACCACATGCCCGCTTTGAAGGCGCTATCGTGCCCTGCTGCGGCGTCCGCAATATCCTGTTCAAGATACTGGGCGATATGCTCGGTTACTTCCTCGATGCTTCCTTCCACCCCGGCTAGCGGCTGGCGCCATCGCTCAATATTGAAGCGGTTTTCGGGGTTGGGCACAACATCTGCCATGTCTTCGGCAATGGATTCGGGGGTAGCTTTTTTGATGATGTCCAGGATTTCTTCGATGGACGCGGTAATGGCTTCGGGCTGAAGCTTGGCAAGTTTGCAGTAGTAAGCCTCGTAGGCGTCTTTGATGATAGCGGGGCGAACCTCGATGCCGAAATCGATACGTTCTGCATCTTTGAGCTTCTCGATGGTTGCCATGAGCCGGTGATTTACTGGCTTCGGTGGTAGTGAACCGTAATCTGACTTGGGTAGGAAGGGATAGCCGCGCCCTGATGATACAAGAAGATGCGGTTCTTGCCCCGACGCCTCATACCGCATACCTGCACGGGTGGTGGGATCCTCCACGAAACGGCCACCGCGGTCAATCGTTACCAGCGCCATGAAGTCGTAGAAGCTCATGCCCAAACCGCGCACCAGCACGTCCTCGCCGGCGGGGAGCGCCGAAAAATCCTGTTCGGCAGGGGAATTGGGGCGAACCCATATTGCTTCCGATGCTGCGAACTCCTGCTCCTGGGGGTTGAGCGCGGGAATAGTCCAGCCACTAGCAATAATGGTTGAATCGGCGCGGCAGATGGTGCCGTCGGAGAGCTCGATAATGTCGAAAGCATCGTCGGAGGACGCCGTCACCCCCACCGCTTTTGCGCGATGTTCGGTCACCACGACGTTCTCTGGAAGCTCCGCCAGCGCCACACGATAGCACCAGTTAATGTACTCGCCGTAGAGTGCACGTGAGGGGTTCGAATGCGGCACGGTAGCGCGCATTTCTTCTTCAAAATCAGGGAGCGGTTCTTGGGGATGCTTCTTGAACAGGGCAGTTTTTTCACGCCGAGTGGGTTGTTCTTCGATTTCATTGCCCAGGGTGAGCTGAATCCACTCAAACATGTTGGGACCTGGCCGCACCGGCGCCGTCACCGTAGAATTCGGTTCGGTAAAGAGCGTTACAGCTCCTGCCAGTGTGTTCATGCATAAGGTTCTAGTCTGCGACGTGTTCCAGATACGACCAGCGCCTAGCTGAGAATCGTCAATCAAGTGAAGGTTAAGCTGTTGCTCGGCTCTGAACTGTTCAGATACCAACGCACCGATTCGGTCGATGACCGAAACTCCGCGCGGCCCAACTCCCACAATGGCAATACTCGCCGGCATTCTAGCTCCTTCGCTTGACGATCTCTTTCCTTCTAGGTTACCTCCAGGTTAAGGGATCAGCTGGCTAGTTAGTCGTTGGCGGCAATCATACTTTCCCAGATAAGGCGGTGACCTTCAGGGTCGGGGTGGACTCCATCGACCAATCTCTCCGGTCTGTTTTCTAGGACTGGATAAAGGTCAATAACTGTGTGCTGGGTTTCGTCTGCCCAGGTCACGAGGAGATTGCGGTACTTTTTCACCTGGGCGGGGACCACGTTGAAGCCCATCTGTTGGCGGGCAGCGATGTGGTCGAGCCAGAGAGGAGTCAAAAGGATGACGGTGCGGCCGCCGGTCTCTAGCTGATTGCAGAGAATCTTGAGGTGCTCTAGGAGTTCTTCGGCAGTGACGGGTGTGCCATCGACGCCTGCGAGGTCATTGATTCCCGCACTGATGATAACGGTGTCTACTTTGCGCGTGGCGACCTCCGCCGGGGTGTATTTATACAGACCAGCCAAGGTTTTACCGGGTATAGCGAGGTTGTAGAAGCGGTTGTTGAGTTCGTCGCGACTGATGTGCGCGGCGGCAAGATACTGTGCCCAGCCACCGGAAGGGTCCGAACGACCGTAAGCGATGCTGTCACCAACGACGGCGAGGCGGGTTGCGCCAGCCAGGGCTGGCAGGACGGGGGTGGGTGCAAAGTTCATGAAATCAGTATAGATTCCACGGACTCTGTTCCTGGTTTTCTGATTTGGGTGCCAATCCCACCCCCGGCTGATCCCGGGGGGTGACGACGGTGGGGAACGGGGGTAAGCGTAAGTTCAGAGCGCCCAATCTGCCTGGTAAGTAAACGGCTGGACGACTACCTGCACGTCGTCGCGATACACCACTTCACCGGGGTATGACGAGCGCACTTCTCGCCAAGGGACTCTATAACGATCAAGTAAATCAGTATAGAAACTCATGGAATCGAGCAAATGCGGTGCCGAGTCTTCGATATACCAGGACGTCAAACCGACATCGGGCATTTCTTTGTAGATTCCAGGCGACGTATAGGCGCCGTCGAGACAGGCATTGGTGAGCTTCCACTGGTTGTATTCAGTCTCCGTCAGCCGTCCCGTATGTGCTAATCCATTAGCCAAGGCGTAAACTCCCGGAAAACGCCCCTTAGAATTGGGCACGCAACTTTCAAAACGTAAGTACATTTGCTCTCGCCTTCAATATCCCTCGCAAATCAATAGTTCATCCAGAGTATGCCCGGTTTACCGTTGCAACATGCACGCTGTAATTTTTGTACCACTTTTTCCGCCCTGTCGATTGGGCATGTAAATGTTCCTGGACTTGTTTCCAAGCGCGAGCCGAATGTTCGTCTTTCCAATAGCTCACGGTGATTCCATATCCGTTCTCGTCTCGTACGGAGTCGTTGCCAAGGAACCCCGGTTGCTCGCGAGCAAGTTCGTCCATGCGTTGAGCAGCCTCTGAATACCCATCCACTTGGGCGGTCTCTCCCACAGGACGTACCGAAGTGAAAATCACTGCTGTATACGGGGGTTTATGAGCAGTAGTGAACATCTAACTCCTTTTTAATGAAGGTCATAACGCCAAACAACAACAGGGTTCCACGGCGTCTGATCGTCTCTGGCTTTGACGAACCCCAAACTCTGTGCCAACTGATGAGAGGCAGTGTTCTGAGTATGAACCACTGCTATTAAGTATTCTTCAGCTAGATAATCTCTACCCCAGGCCAACCACGCTTGGGCCGCCTCAGTTGCTCTTTTTTGCCGTTGCCATCTAGTGGCAATAACCCAGCCGATTTCTAGCTCGTTCCACTCCACCCACGGATGAAGACCTACCCGTCCTATTGCTTTACCGGTTGCTTTATCTACAACCACAGATTGCCCGTAGCCGTGCTCTTCCCATACCTTCACAAACACGTTTACTTGGTGCACTACGGCGCCGTGGTTTAAGTTCGATCCGCCAATATAGCGGGCAACCGGAGAATCGGAGTAAAGCTTTTCCAAAAATACTGCATCGTTGTGTTCGATCGGCCTGAGCCACAGCCGTGAAGTTTCGAGATGGCTGGGCGGGGATGGAATATCTATGAAATCAGTATAGATTCCCCAGCCTACGTTTTAGGTTTCCCGTTTTGGTTGCCAATCCCCGGGTTGCCCCCCCAGGTTGATGGGTTGGGTGTGTCTTTAAATATTATTTAAGTGAGTTGTGACACCGAAATGGAAAGAATAAAAGCTATTTCAGATTTGTAAAACAACAGATAATTGTTTCGCATCTGATACACGACATTTAGGGATTCTGTGTCCCTTGAAGAGGTTATCTTTATCCCCTAGACTGAGGGAGTGGTATAACCCGTACCGACCCCCCGGTCGCAAATTAGGAAAAATTTCATGTCACAGATTTCACGACGCAACCTTGCAAAGGGTGCAGCGTGGGCAGCCCCCGTTGTCATCGCATCTTCAGCCATCCCGGCCTACGCAGCTTCTCAATGTACCCCTTCTGTCTATGCAGAGGGATCTGTTGATTACAACTGGGGAGTTGTGGCTACCGACCCTAAGACTTCTAGCACCACTACTCAGAAATTAAGCCTTGTAGTCGCCATGAACGCTACTGGGCTACCTGTTGGAGCTGTAATTACTGATATCCGCTTTGAATACTGGATTCAGAGCCGTAATGATAGCATTACTAACCCCGATGGGTCATCTGGTGGCCACGGTCCAGGTATTTACGATCCTGGTAACTCCAAAGCTTCCACCAGGACTGCAGGAACCTGTACAACAAGCTACAGCACTATTACGGGCTGCTCCTACTCGGGTCTATCGACCCCGTTGAGTAATAACTCAAAATTCCCCGCCAGTCCAGTATTCACTTCCGGCACTTCGAAAGCCGCTGTTACTGCTAACTGGGTGGACCATAAGTTTAAGAAGCTCGACGGTTCTACCGTCACTGCAAAAGCATGGCAGTTTCAGTTTATTGGCGACCCTAAGCTTGCTACGGCACAGCTTAAGAAGAATGCCACTACGGGCTGCCTTGATTTACCACAGCTTAATACACCTCAGTTTAATGTTTCTTACCCCAATGTTCTGCAGGCAGCTAATGCTGAACGCACCATTTACATGGATAGAACTGTTTATCTTACCTACACCGTCAACGGTGTAAGCAAAACACTGACGATGTATCAACCCAGCACTAAGGTATGTGATTCTTCAGACTCCCCCGGTGGCATTAACCGTTGCTAATGATTCTGAGCGAATTCATATAAACTACATCAACCCAGCGACTGCGCCGGGTTGATGTAGTTTTATATAGACTCTTTGTTTGATAAGAGAATGTTCAGGACGACAAGGAAAATCTGGTAGAAACTCTGCTAACGACCCATAAATTCCGGCTTACGCTTCTCTGTGAACGCGGCAAATCCTTCGGCGTAATCCTCCGAAGAGCACAGCGCCCCCTGTGCCTTATTCTCCAACTCAACGGACTCCCACAAGCCTAAACGCTCGTCGCGGATTTTCTGCACGAGCTCCTTGGATGCCCTAAACGCACCCGTTGCCCCGGACGCCACGCGGGACGCCGTCGCGCGCGTGAAGTCTAGCAACTCGTCGGCGGGCACAGACCGCGAGAAAAGCCCCGCCCGCACCGCCTCCTCACCGCTGATGAGGTCGGCAGTGTAAATCAAATCGAGCGTGCGATGCGTGCCCAGCCGCTCTACAAACAGCGAGTGACCACCCGAGTCGAGGGTTGCCCCAAGGTTCGCAAAAGGCGAGCCAATCTTTGCATTTTCGGCAACATAAACTACGTCAGTTGCAATGGCCAGGCCCAGCCCCACGCCCAAGCAAGGGCCCTGCACCGCTGCAAAAGTAGGAGCAGGGAAAGCTGCCATCTTCTTCAACAGCGGGGTAACTTTTTCTGCAAGGTAGGCGTAAGCATCATCAGTGGAAGGCGTCAGACCAGCGATATCTCGACCGGCACAGAAACCACGACCCTCTCCACGAATAATAAGTGCGCGCACTCCCGCCTGAGCCGCCTCATCGTAAGCGGCCGATAACTCAGCAAGAGCTTCTTCGTTGAGAGCATTCATCTTCTGAGGGGCGTTCAAAACGATCTCAGCTACGCCCTGATTAATAGATAGTTCAATCATGAGGTTCTCTCTAACAGACTATGCGTCAAAATCGATCTTGACGTTTTCAGAGCACGGGCGGGTCTGGCAGGTCAGCACGTAACCGGCATCGACTTCTTCCTTCTCGAGCGCATAGTTTTCATCCATTTCGGTATCGCCCTGAATCACCTTGGCACGGCAGGTTCCGCACACTCCACCGGCACAGGCAAAGGGGACATCTGAGCGTACACGCAGAGCCGCGTTGAGGAGCGTCTCATGGGCAGAGGCGGGGGACTCAACCCGGGATGAGGTGCCGTCTAGGTTGAAGGAGATCACGAAATTGTTCCCACTGGGATCAACCTCGATTGCGCGCCCTTGCTGACCAGCAGGGCGTTCAGGCTTACCGGTGGTAAAGAGTTCGAAGCGGACGTCGTCTTCAGCGACACCGCGTTCCTTGAGGGTGTCGCGGCACAGCTGAACCAGCTCGAAGGGGCCACACAGGAACCACTCATCGGTAGCCTCGGTGCGGATAACCCGGTCAAGAAGCTCATTGAGTTTTTCTTCGTCAATACGACCGCTCATGAGCGGGGAAACACGCTGTTCACGAGAGAGCACATGGTGGACGGCAAAGCGCTGCGGGTACTTGTCTTTGAGGTCGCCAATTTCTTCGGCAAACATGACGTCCATGGCTGACTTGTTGGCATAGACCAAATCGAAAGTGGAATCGGTAGACTGGCGCAAAACTGACCGTGCAATCGACATGATGGGGGTAATGCCCGAGCCGGCGGCGAAGGCCACCAGGTTAAGGTTGCCTTCAGCGACAGCGTCCTTTGCTACCTCTTCCGGGTTGTTCATGGAGGTGATGTTCTTTTTGGAAACAAACGCACCTTGGGGATTCATGACGTCAATTTCGTCACCCTCTTTAAGTTCTGTATTCGCCCAGGTAGAGAACAGGCCGCCGAAGTCTTTTTTGATAGCGACATGAACTTCACCGGGGATAGGTTCAGAACAGATGGAGTAAGAGCGGCGAACTTCTTGCCCATCGATAGTTGCGCGGAGGGCAACGTACTGTCCCGGAACGTAGTTGTAGTCATCCACGAGATCAGTGGGGACCTCAAAGACCACCTCTACCGAATCGGCGGTAAGTTTGCGAACCTGTTTGACCTTCAAGGTGTTGAAGGTCGCGCGACGGCGGTTTGTTGTTGCTTCAGTCATGATTAAACCTTGAATCTCGTGGGTCTGTGTCTAAAAATCTAATGAACTTTGAAGTAGTCAAAGGGTTCTTTGCAGTTTTTGCACTGGTACAGAGCTTTACAAGAGGTGGAACCGAACCGGGTCATCTCTTGAGTCTTGAGAGAGTGGCAGTGAGGGCATTTGACGGCTAACCCCACACTTACCGGGCCGGCGGCTGCTTTGCCGGTGGGCGGGGCGATGCCGTATTCGTCCAGTTTCTGTTTGCCAATCTCGCTCATCCAGTCGGTGCTCCACGCCGGGGTGAGCACCAGCTCGACGCGCGGTTCCGGGTAGCCTGCCTCTACAAACGCTGTGCGCAGGTCAGCAGTGATAGTTTCCATCGCAGGGCATCCCGAATAGGTGGGTGTAATCGTGACGACGGGGGTGCCGTTCACATTTTCTACCGTTCGAAGAATCCCTAGGTCAGCTACGGTCAATACGGGAATTTCCGGATCACAGACCGTGGAGGCGACCTGCCACATGGCAATATCAGAACCCTTGGGGGCAGGCGGAGCCTGCTCGGCGAGTTCTTCAGCGCTGAGACGCTGAAACTTCTGCTCAGGCATGTCTTTGAGCATTTCGCGCTGCATGTCATCGAACCCGAATTTCATGGGTCACCTCCTTGGCCTGTAAGGGCTGATTATGAGAAAAGGTGTTTTTACCAGGTGGCTCCGGGGAACTGCCGCGCCAGAACCTGCATTTCCGCGAGAATATGCCCGCGGGCTTCGGAGAATTCGCCGGAGCGGTCCCCTCCCCAGGCTTGATCTACCTGGGGTAGTTCGAGGGTTGCTTCGGAGATAATCTCAGCGATGCGGCGGTCGAAGTTTTCGCGCAAGCTGGAGGGTTGGACGGCGATGCCGGGTAGAGCGGCGGTGACGTCGTCGTCGTGAAAGAGCTCGTCGATGTAGGGCCACATGTAGTAGAGCCCTTCTTGGATGCGGCGGTGGGATTCTTCGGTGCCGATGCCTAAGCGCAGTAGCCACTGGGCGGCGTGGTCCTGGTGGTATTGGATTTCTTTGAGCGCTTTGGCGGCGATGGCTGCCAGGGTTTCGTCCTGCGACTCCACGAGCTTTGAGTAGAGTTCGTGCTGGTAGTAGGAGAAGATGAGTTGACGGGCGATGGTTTGCCCGAAGTCACCGTTTTCCTGTTCGACGAGGCGGCAGGAGCGGAATTCTTCTTCGTCGCGGAAGTAGGCGAGGTCGTCCTCGGTTTTGCCCCAGGCGGTTCCTGCGTAGGTGAGGAAGAATCGTGCGTGTCCGACCAAATCGAGGGCGATGTTGCCCAACGCGATATCTTCTTCTAGCTCGGGCGCACGGGAAATCCAGTGGGAGAGTCGCTGGCCGAGCATGAGGGCATCGTCGCCGAGGTAGAGGGCGTAGCGGGCTACGTCTTCGCTCGCTGTGATGCCTTTTTCGGCGATTTCTTCGGCGGTAATTGCGATGCCGGCGCTCTGCTTGGTGGCGGAGTCGTTGGATGCAAAACTCATAGGTGCTTCACCCCTTCACTCTTGGTGTAGTAGGTTGCGTGGCGAAAGCTCTTGCCCTGCGCCGATTCGAAAAACCCGCCTTTATGGTCGGGGTCAGAAGAGAGGATGGCATCGGAGGGCACTACCCACACGCTGGTTCCTTCGTTGCGGCGGGTGTAGAGGTCGCGTGCGTTGCGCAGAGCCATGGTGGCATCGGGCGCATGAAGTGATCCAGCGTGTACATGGGAGAGCCCGCGGGATGAGCGTACGAAAACTTCCCAGAGGGGCCATTCGCGGGTGTTTTGGGTGGTGTCAGACATGTTTATGCTCCAATGAGTTCTGCGTTGTGGGCTTCCATCTTGCGGGCGTATTCTGCGGCGGCTTCGCGAACCCAGGCACCTTCGGAGTGGGCGGCGCGACGGCGTTGCATACGCTGGACGTTGCAGGGGCCGTGACCGGAAATGACGGACTTGAATTCGTTCCAGTCGAGTTTGCCGTAGTCGTAGTGGCCGCGTTCTTCGTTCCACTTCAAATCAGGATCAGGCAGGGTGAGCCCGAGTGCTTCTGCCTGGGGAACCATCATGTCAACGAAACGCTGGCGCAACTCGTCGTTGGAGAACCGTTTGATGTTCCACGCCATCGACTGCTTGGAGTTGGGGGAGTCTTCATCGGGCGGACCAAACATCTGTAGCGCGGGACCGTAGAAGCGGTTGACGGCGTCTTGTGCCATCTGCTTCTGCTCGGGTGTTCCGTGGGAGAGCTCATAGAGAATTTCCCAACCCTGGCGCTGGTGGAATGATTCTTCTTTACAGATACGAACCATAGCCCGACCATAGGGACCATAGGATGCGCGGCATAGCGGAACCTGGTTGCAGATAGCTGCGCCGTCGACCAGCCAGCCGATGGCACCAATGTCTGCCCAGGTGCGTGCTGGGTAGTTGAAGATGGAGGAGTATTTTGCCTTGCCATCGAGCAACTGCTGGTTGAGGACGTCGCGGGGTGTGCCGAGGGTTTCGGCGGCGGAGTAGAGGTAGAGGCCGTGACCTGCTTCGTCTTGAACCTTTGCCATGAGGATCGCTTTGCGCTTGAGAGAAGGGGCACGAGTAATCCAGTTGGCTTCGGGTTGCATGCCGATAATTTCAGAGTGAGCGTGCTGAGACACCTGGCGGGTGAGGGTCTTGCGGTAGCCTTCGGGCATCCAGTCACGAGGCTCCACGCGGGAGTCTTCGCTAATGAGCTGGTCAAAGTAGTTTTGGGCTGCCTGCTCGTCCTCGCCGAGCGCGGCATCTGATACTGCTTTCAGATGGTCTGCTTGAGGTGCGTTCATGAGAATTTCCTTGCGTGAAGCCGGTAGGGATGAGAAACCGACGCATGATTTACTGACCGTTCGTTCAGTATAAGATTGTACCTAAATTTCAGTCAAGATGTTGCGCAGTTCACAAAATTTGTGGCAAAGTGGCTGTGACTGCATAGTTTGACCGAACATTCGGTCAGTAAATCGTGAGGGGAATTATGACATTAGCTCACGTCATTCTTAAAAACGACCCCGCCACCGAATGGATGGGAATCAAAATTCTTCATGCGGAATACGGGTACGCAACCATTACCATGAGACTGCGTGAAGAAATGCTCAACGGCTTCGGAATAGCCCACGGTGGCATGATTTTTGCCTTTGCCGATACTGCCTTCGCGCTCGCCTGCAATAAGCCAGAAGGTGACCCTGAAACCATCACCGTGGCATCGGGCGCAGACATCAACTTTGTCTCCTCAGGGCAAGCAGGCGAAAAACTAACAGCCACCGCAGAGGTCCGTGAACAGTATGGCCGTAGCGGTCTCTACGACATCAAAGTCACTGGCGAGGACGGGCGCACTATCGCAGAATTTCGCGGTCGCTCCCGCACCATCGCCCGTCCAACTGCCCAGTAAATAAACATTTGCACTAACCAAAGGAAGAAAAATGACAGTACAGAGTAGTACTTCTTGCAGTGTAAAAAATCCCTACAGCGTGGCTCCTGTCGCCGCAGACCGTTCCCAACCGGACCCCGAAGAGCTGATGAGCCGTGATCAAATCGAATCGCTCCAGTTCGAGCGACTGCGCTGGACCCTCCATTACGCCTATGAAAATGTACCTGCCTATAAAGAGCTCTACGATGAGGCGGGGGTACATCCTGGTGACTTCAAAGAGCTCGACGACCTGAAGATTTTCCCATACACCGATAAAGAATTTCTCCGTAAGGCGTACCCTTTCAAAGCGAATGCAGTACCGATGAGCGAGATACGCCGAATCCACGCCTCTTCTGGTACCACCGGTCAGCCCACCGTGGTGACTTATACAGAAAACGATTTGCAGACCTGGGCAACCTTGGTGGCTCGTTGCTTCCGCTTCTCCGGCATTAAGCCCGGTGATAAGGTGCACAACGCCTACGGGTACGGTCTCTTTACCGGCGGACTGGGCGCGCACTACGGCGCTGAACGTCTCGGTTGCGCCGTCATTCCGATGTCCGGCGGTCAAACCGAAAAGCAGGTTCAGATGATTAAAGATTTTGAACCTCAGGCAATTCTCTCTACCCCCACTTACCTGCTCACCATTGCAGATGGGTTCCGCAAGCTGGGCGTGGATCCCAAAGAGACCTCGCTGCGCACCGCAATTCTGGGTGCAGAACCGTGGACGGCTGAAATGCGCCACGAAATTGAACAGACCTTTGGCACCCTCAAAGCCTGTGATATTTACGGACTGTCCGAAGTAATGGGTCCCGGTGTGGCAGGCGAGTCGTTTGAATCGCAGGATGGCTCGCATATTTGGGAAGACCACTTCCGCCCCGAAATCATTGATCCCTTCGATGACTCCATCATGCCTTTGGGTCACCCTGGTGAACTTGTCTTCACGGCGCTTACCAAAGAGGCACTACCCATTATTCGCTACCGCACGCATGACCTCACCCGTCTTCTACCGGGTACCGCGCGTCCAGGGCACCGCCGCATGGGTAAAATTACCGGTCGAAGCGATGACATGATTATCTTGCGCGGCGTCAATCTCTTCCCCACCCAGGTGGAAGAACTTGCACTTCGTCACGCCGAACTCTCCCCGCACTTTGCGCTGGAGATTACTCGCCCCCATCGTATGGATGAAATGACCGTTCGCATCGAACGTCGAGAGGACGTCACTCTTGAACAGGCTGAGGATGCAGCTAAGCGTTTGCAACATGACATTAAAACTAAGATTGGCTCTTCCTGCCGTATTGAGGTACTTGACCCTGATGTTCTGCCCCGCTCGATGGGAAAGATTCGTCGTATTTACGATCACCGCCCCAAGAATACCGAGAGCTAAGACATCGCGTTGAGTCTCACGTTGCTATAAATCAGACTCTTCTCGCCCAGACAGCATAAAATGAGCTGAGATGCCCCAACGACAGGGTATCTCAGCTCATTTTATTGCGAACCATTTTCTGAGGATCTCATGGCTAATCAATCACATACCGCCTCTACTAAGCGCGGCAGACCGGGCTACGAGAGAGAAGAACTTCTCAGTATCTGCGTTCGTGCTTTTAATGAATATGGGTATGAAGCCACTTCAATGGGGGTGCTGGCAGATGCCCTCGGAATTACTAAATCGGCAATCTACCATCACGTAAAGTCCAAAGAGGAAATTTTGGAATATGCCCTTAACCGGGCGCTGGTGTCCCTTGAAGAAGTCTTTGATGCCGCTGAATCCTTAGAGGATTCTAACCCTGCTGAAGCGGTGGAATTCGTGACTCGCCAGACTGTCTATGCGCTGGTAGAACAGTTTGATAATGTAACTCTCCTCTTGCGGCTCAGGGGTAACTCGCAGGTAGAAACCGAGGCGTTAGAACGACGTCGGGAACTTACCAACAGGTTATCCGCGCTGGTCAAAACGGCACAGGAGGCAAAAGAAATCCGGCAAGATATTTCAGACAGAACTATCGCTCGACTGATTTTTGGCATGATTAACTCACTCGCAACCTGGTATCGCCCGGAGCGCGGGGAGAACGTTGAAAAGCTCGCCGACGCCGTCGTCCAAATGGCTTTTGATGGTATGGCCGATTCGACGGCTACTTCAGCTACAGCTCGCTAGGTCGCTCTAGAGCTTCTTTTTGCTGCCCCCGATTATCAAAATTCTCTGGGCGCAGCCATTTCTCGAAAGCTTGCTTTTGATGCGGCCAATCCTCGTCGGTGAGAGCGAACCAGGCGGTATCACGGGAGCGATTTTTGTAGATGAGAGCGTTGCGGAAAATTCCTTCAAACCGGAAGCCCAGGCGACGTGCAGCACGTCGGGAAGGCTCATTGAGAGCATCGCACTTCCACTCGTAACGCCGATACCCCAAATCTTCCAGGGCGTATTTCATGAGGAGATACTGCGCTTCGGTAGCGGTTGCAGTGCGTTTGAGAAGCTGTGAATATATGACCCACCCAACCTCAATAGTGCCATGCTCAGGAGTCATGCGCATGAGCGAGAAAGTGCCGACTGCTTTGCCTAGTTCGTGGTCAATAATCGTGAAATGCAGAGGATCTGCTGAACTTTCTTGAACCCGAAGAAACTCCATAAAGTCTTCTGTGGTCTCAAAAGGGCCGGCGGGCATGTACGTCCAAATGCTGTTCTCAGAACGCTGCAAAAGCGTTTCGATGAGATCAGCTCCGTGTTTTTCGGTAGAGAGCGGTTCAATAGTGCAAAAACGACCGTTGAGCGTAACTCGTTCGGGGCGTGGGCGTGGCGCCCATCCGGAAACCTCATGGCCAATAGGCTGTTCAAACTCGTTATAGCGAACCATGGCAACTCCTAGAAAAATGCACTTTCAATGTAGCCTATCGCCATGAAATACCCCCCTGGCCAGTTTGTATCAAACTTTGCGTTCTTTACTGGGTGCCTCGTGGCATAGAGTGCGAAATCTGATACAAACTTGGGGTGGGGCAGCCGCTTACTTCTTTTCTACTAGAGTCAGAACGTCGTACGTCGCCACAATTTCGTCGTTCTGGTTATGTAGTACGGCGTCCCAAGCGACTTCACCGTATTCATCAGTCACGCGCGGGGTAATCTTCTTTGCGGTGAGGGTGACTCGAATCGAATCGTCGTAGGTTACCGGAGTGATGAATCGCAGATTTTCTAATCCATAGTTTGCAAGTACTGGCCCAGGGGCGGCATCCACAAACAGACCTGCAGCCCAGGAGACCAGCAGGTAACCGTGGGCAACCCGACGGGGGAAGAATGGGTTGGCGGCGGCGGCCTCTTCATCGGTATGGGCGTAGAACTGATCTCCTGTGGAATCTGCGAAAGCGGTGATGTCCTCTAAGGTTACTTTACGCAGGGGAGAGACGAACTGGTCACCAATTTTTAGCTCAGCCAGTGACTTCCGGAAGGGGTGGACGCCTTCGCCGATATCTACCGATTCGCGCGTTACGGTGCGCGCATCAGCTCCTTGATGCCACACGCCGGTAATGGCGGTAAGCATATTGGGGGAACCTTGAATGGCAGTGCGTTGCATATAGTGCTTGACAGCGCGCACACCGCCAAGTTCTTCGCCGCCGCCTGCGCGTCCGGGGCCACCGTGCACTAGATGCGGAACCGGGGAGCCGTGTCCGGTGGAAGTTTTTGCGTCTTCCCTATTCAAGACCAAAACGCGACCGTGATGAGCAGCGATACCTAAAACTGCCTGCTGGGCAATTTCGCGGTCGTTAGTGCACACGGTAGCTACTAGTGAGCCTTCGCCGAGGTTCGCCAGTTCAATAGCCTCTCCAAAGTCGCTGTATTCAATGACCGAGGTTACTGGCCCGAATGCTTCAACCGAATGGACGGCCTCATTGCGGGGGTCATCAAAGGTCAAAATTGTGACGGGGTAAAAGGCGCCTTCGCTGGGAGCTTCGCTCTGGAAAGCGATAGTGCCTCCGGCAGCGGTGAGTTTTTCAACTGAGGAGGACACTTCGCCCTTTTGTTCCAAAGATGCCAAAGCACCAGTGGTGCTTCCCTCTGTCCGAGGGTCCCCTATCTTCACCTTGCTGGAGATTGTTTCTGCCAGCGCCTTGATGACGTCGTCACGGCGACCCGCCGGCACAATGACACGGCGAATTGCCGTACATTTTTGACCTGCCTTAGCGGTAATCTCCACAAATACAGACTTGATGAAAGCATTAAATTCAGGTGTGCCAACTTCAGCATCGGGACCAAGAATTGCTGCGTTGAGAGAGTCGGTTTCTGCGGTAAAGCGCACACCTTTGGTTTGTATATTGGGATGGGCGCGCAGGGTTTGTGCGGTGCTAGCGGAGCCTGTGAATGCCACATGGTCTCGGTAATCCAGGTAATCCAGAAGGTCGCGAGCAGAGCCGGAAATGAGCTGAATGGAGCCTTCGGGTAAAACGCCTGCTTCTAGCATGAGGCGTACACATGCCTCGGTCACGTAACCGGTTGCCGTCGCTGGTTTCACAATCGAAGGCATGCCCGCAATAAACGCCGGTGCAAACTTTTCCAGCATGCCCCAAACTGGAAAATTAAAGGCATTAATCTCTACTGCGACTCCGGGCAGCCGGGTGTAAATGTGCTCACCGGCAAAGCTACCGTCCTTTGAAAGCGGCTCGGTTGCGCCGTCAATAATCACGTTCGAGTTGGGGAGCTCGCGCCGTCCTTTGGAAGAAAAAGTGAAGAGGGTACCGATGCCACCATCAATATCGATATAGTGATCGCGCTGAGTGGAACCGCTGGCGAACGAAATATCGTAGAGTTCTTGCTTATGCTCGTTGAGGTAAATAGCCAACTCTTTGAGCTTCAAAGCGCGCTCGTGAATGGTGAGCTCACCCAGATTCTTCTGCCCAGCGATGCGCGCGTACTCGATTGCTCCCGCAGTATCGATTCCCTCGGTACTAGCGGTGAAGATGACTTCTTCGGTTGAGGTATCTTGGATTTCTGAGAGCTTCTGCGGGTTGGATGGCGTCCACCAGTTGCCTTTGACGAAGCTGGGAATGAGCGCGGGGCTAGTCATGAGTATCCTTCCGAAGATTGAACAAAACAAACTTTCCGACCGTTCGTTCAGTTATTATTCTTACTATAACGCACGTCACTTATTCCTCTGAAGGGTTTTCATGAACGAAGCACAAGAATCATCTACCCAGCGCGAACTCTGGAAAATTACGCTGGGTGAGCTAGATGAAAAATTAGGCGTAAAAGTGCTGGAAGAATCTGCTACACGTGTAGTGGCAACCATGCCGGTTGCAGGAAACCGCCAGTCGCTGGGGCTGCTTCATGGTGGGGCAATGCTGGCGCTGGGGGAGGCAGTGGGATCATGGGGCGCGGTCATCCATGCTTCTTCGATGGGGAAGGTTGCAGTCGGGGTAGACGTGAACGCCACGCATCATAAATCTTCGAAAGATGGAAGTGTGACGGCGACATCCTCGGCAATCCACCTAGGACGTTCCCTCACTACCCACGAAGTAGTTATTACCCACAATGACGACGGCGCGCGTCTGTGCACCATGAGAATTACTAACTTCATCAAATAACTTTAGTTGCTAAGAGTGGAGATTTCTTACGATTTTCATAAACCGTAATATGCAACTATTACTGTCTCTTGCGCTTCCAAGGGGTACTATCATTAAAGTAATCAAGCTTATAATCAAATAAGAGTAGATTGAAAGAAGATGATTACCGTGCAGTATACTGCAGGGAACTACGAAGCTTTCGCAAGGTCGCGGAAGCCTAAGGACATCGACCATAAAACCGCTCATATTGTGGGTGGCGGATTAGCAGGTTTAGCTGTTGCGGGGTTCCTTATAAGAGATGGGCATATGGATGGCTCCAAAATCACCATCTACGAAAAGTCCATGATTGCGGGCGGTGCTCTAGACGGAATTGAAGAACCTGACAAAGGGTTCGTAATACGCGGCGGTCGCGAAATGGAAAATCATTTTGAAACTCTATGGGATCTCTTTCGATCCGTACCTTCGCTTGAAATCGAAGATGCTAGCGTGCTTGATGAGTTTTACTGGCTCAATAAAGACGACCCTAACTACTCCTTGTGCCGCGCTACTTACCAACAGGGTAAGGAATGGCCAACTAACGGCAAATTTACCCTCAGCAAAAAGGCGCAGAAAGAATTGATGAGCCTTTTCTTGCGAGACGCCGATTCGCTTCAAGATGTACGAATCAATGAAGTTTTTTCTGATGAATTTCTAAAGAGCAATTTCTGGATGTATTGGCGCACGATGTTCGCCTTTGAAGAATGGCACTCTGCTCTTGAGATGAAGCTATATCTGCATCGATTTGTTCACCACATTGATGGCTTACCGGATTTCTCTGCCCTTAAGTTTACCAAGTATAACCAGTATGAATCGCTGACTCTACCTCTCGTCAAATGGTTGCAAGATCACGGCGTTCAATTTTCCTATGATTCTGAAGTTACAGATATAGATTTTGAGGATAATCGACCCCAAGGGATTAAGCGCGCCACGGCTATCCATGTAATTCGGGAGGGGAAAGAAGAAAATATTCCCCTTACCGACAATGATTTGCTCTTCATAACTATCGGTTCCCTCGTAGATAATTCTGATGAGGGCGATCATCATACTGCGGCACAACTCAATGAAGGTCCTGCTCCAGCCTGGGACTTATGGAAAAAAATTGCGAAGAAGGATCCTGCTTTCGGTAAACCAGAAGTTTTTTGCTCCAATATTGAGGAAACTAAATGGGAGTCTGCTACCGTTACCACACTGGATGAGCGTATCCCGCGTTATATTGAGCAGATTTCTCACCGTAACCCTCTGAGTGGCCGTGTAGTAACGGGTGGAATCGTCACTGCACAAGATTCAAGCTGGTTAATGTCCTGGACAGTCAACCGTCAACCACATTTCAAAAAACAGCCTAAGGATCAGGTGGTTGTATGGGTCTATGGTCTATTTAGCGATGTACCCGGAGACTATGTTAAGAAATCTTTGCAGGAATGCACCGGGGAGGAAATAGTCCAGGAATGGCTCTATCACCTCGGTGTTCCTACTGATGAAATTGAGGAGCTGGCCGCTACGGGAGCTAAGTGCGTCCCAGTTATGATGCCGTATGTCACTTCGTTCTTTATGCCGCGTAAGCACACAGACCGTCCAGCTGTAGTTCCGGAAGGTTCCCAGAATTTCGCCTTTATCGGTCAGTTCGCCCAATCTGCTACTCGAGACTGTATCTTCACTACCGAGTATTCGGTGCGAACTGCTATGGAGTCTGTATATGCTCTCCTGGGGATAGAACGAGGAATCCCCGAAGTGTATAACTCAACCTACGATGTTCGAGTCTTACTAGATGCAGCCCATAGCCTTGCTGACGGTGAGCGAACAAAGCTTCCAGGAGGAGCACTAAGTAATTTACTGATAGATAAGAAACTTAAAAATACCGAGATTCTTAAGCTCCTTAAAGAGGCTGATCTGCTCTAAAACCTTCAAAATATTAAGTTGATAACTCGTTAACTGAGAAACGGGAAAGGGCGATTGGAACGAAATGATTCAATCCAACCGCCCTTTTCGTATACCCTGCTGAAACCTTAGCTGTAGTCGTAGAAACCCTTGCCCGACTTTCTGCCGAGCTCACCGCGCTCTACCATCTCGCGCATCAGCTGGGGAGGGGCGAATCGCTCGCCCAGTTGGGACTCCAAATATTCAGCAATTCCCAGACGCACATCCAGCCCCACAACGTCAGTCAGCGCCAGAGGGCCGATAGGGAACTTGTAGCCCAGCACCATCGCGTTATCAATATCCTGAGGCGAAGCTACACCTTCCTCCACCATACGAATAGCCTCAAGTGCAATCGCAACGCCGAGTCGGGACGACGCGAAGCCCGGGGCATCATTGACCACTACCGGCGTCTTGCCGAGACTCTCAACCCACTGTGGTGCTAGGGCACGAAGCTCCTCGCCCGTATGCTTCGATTGAACGACTTCCACCAGTTTGGATGCCGGAACCGGGTTGAAAAAGTGCAGCCCCAAGAAGCGCTCGGGCCGCTGAAGTTCCTCTGCCAGCCCGTCAATAGAAAGCGAGGACGTATTTGAAGCTAACCAGGCTTCCTCGCCGAGTTCAGCTTCTACTGCGGTGAGTGCCTCAACCTTTACATCCCATATCTCAGGAACTGCCTCAACCACTAACTCGCACCCGGCAAAATCGGAGTAGCTAGTAGTCACCGTCAGGCTTTCTACCCATACGTCCAGATTTCCATCAATCTTTCCACGTTCCAGAGACTTTGCTAAATCAGATTCCACGCGCTCGCGGGCAGCTTGAGCCGACTGGGCATCGCGTTCCACCACGGTCACTTGCGACCCCGAAATGAGGAAGGCATGGGCTATACCTGCGCCCATGCGTCCGCCGCCCAGTACACCTACTTTGGAGGGAAGAGCCGTCTTTTCAGTCATAAGTTTTACCTACTTCTTTTTGCGGTCAAGAAATGCTTGCATGCGATCGAACTTAGCTTCTGATTCAAACAGAATTGCCTGGGCAAGCTCGTCAATATGAGGATGTGCCGACGGCGGTGCCGAGAACACGCGCTTGGTAATGCGCACGGCGAGCGGATCCTGTTCGCCAATGCGGTCTGCTAATGCGTGGGCGGCGTCGAGTAGCTCTGCCGGTTCGTGAATTTCGGTGACGAGTTTGAGTTCCAACGCTTCCTCGGCGTTGAGAATGCGCCCCGCCATGAGAATTTCCAGCGCTACGGGTTCACCTACCAGCTCTTTGAGCCGCCACAGTGCGCCGGCTGCGGCAATAATACCTAGCCCGGTTTCGGGCTGACCCATCTTGATATAAGGGGTTCCCAGCCGAAAATCTGCGGCGTAGGCAAGTTCGGCGCCTCCGCCGAGGGCATACCCGTCAATCGCCGCAATCACCGGCATGGGCAACTTATGGATGCGGTCAAAAATCTGCGAATTGACGCCGAGGAGGGCATCTTCTCGACGACGTTCACGCAACTGGGCTATATTGGCGCCGGAGGCAAAAATACCGCGCCCATTAGCCTCGCACCCGGTCAAAATCATGATTTTAGGAGTGCGTTCTAGATAGTGGCATACCTCGTGTAGTTCACTCACCATGGCGGCGTCGATGGCGTTGCGCACCTCGGGCCGGTTCATGCGCACCAGCAGTCGGTCTTCGCGCTCGTCTACGGTTAAGGCTTGAAAGTGGTCGGTGGTGAGCATTAGACAAGCTCCACCAGGGTTGCCGCGCCCTGACCCACACCAACGCACATGGTAGCTAGACCTTTATCTACGTTTTCGCGTTCCATGCGACCAAGGAGGGTAATCAAGAGGCGGGAGCCCGACGAACCGAGTGGGTGGCCCAAAGCAATCGCGCCGCCGTCGCGGTTCACGATGTCCGGGTTAATTCCCAAACGCCGCATGGACGCCAGCGACTGGGTGGCAAAGGCTTCGTTGAGTTCTACCGCGCCAATGTCATCTATTGACCAGCCGGAGCGTTCTAGCACTTTCTCGGTTGCAGGAACCGGGCCTAAGCCCATAATCTCAGGGGCAAGACCGGCGGAAGCGCCATCCACAAATCGTGCACGAGCTTTTAGTCCGTATTTCTTCACTGCAGCTTCTGAAGCGACAATGATTGCCGAGGCGCCGTCATTGAGCGACGACGAATTACCCGCCGTTACTACCGAACCTCCGCCGACGACGGGGCGCAGCTTAGCGAGAACTTCTGTGGTAGTTCCGGGTCGGGGGCCTTCATCGGTGTCCACCACGGTCTCGTTACCCTTGCGGTCTCGAATGGTGACCGGCACGATTTCATCTTTGAACCTGCCTGCCTCGATAGCCGCCAATGCTAGTTCGTGTGAGCGGACGGCGAAGGCATCGGCCTCCTCTCGGGTGATGCCGTCTAGCTTTGCTACTTCCTCAGCGGTTTCAGGCATGGAGTAGGTGAACTTGTCGCGCTTTTTAAATTCGGGGTTTACAAAGCGCCAGCCGATAGAGGTGTCAAAAGTTTCCCCGGGCTTGGCGAATGCTTTGGTGGGTTTTTCGGTCACCCAGGGGGCGCGTGACATGGATTCCACGCCGCCTGCAATCACGATATCTGCTGCGCCGGATTTAACCATTTGTGCTGCCAGGGTAATAGCGGACATGCCTGAAGCGCACAGGCGGTTGACCGTGATGCCGGGAACGGTGTCGGGGTAGTCATTGAGTAACCACGCCATACGCGCAACGTTGCGGTTTTCTTCACCGGCGCCGTTAGCGTTGCCCAGAATGACTTCGTCTACTACCGCGGGGTCGAGTCCGCTTTTCTCGATGACGTCTTTGATGCAGAGCGCTGCAAGATCGTCGGGTCGTACCGAGGAGAGAGCTCCGCCGTACCGCCCAACGGGGGTGCGTGATCCGCCGATGAGGAATGCTTCAGGGGTACTCATCCAAACTCCTTTGTTGGAATGCAGCTCACATGCTTTCGCCGAGTGACTACGCTGATTTACTGAATGGTCGTTCAATAAATAATCTCAAATAAATGTGATGTGAGTCAATATCTTGGGGTAAGGGTAAGGGTAAGAAAAGTACACCGTTTCCGCAAAAATACATGCTCTAGGTTGTACTTTTGCGGAAACGGTGTACTTTGTGGGGGCAGGGAGTTGCTAGCGTGCCTTCTCGGGGTGAAGATTGATGTCCTGAATCGATCGAGGAACCATGCTGACAGCTACCAGTGAGATAACGGCGGCGATGGCGATATATGCACCGATTGACCAGGATTTTCCTGTCTCGGTCAGAAGCATCTCGGCGATCATGGGGGCAAATGCGCCGCCAAAAATCGACCCAATGGCGTAACCAATCGAGATTCCTGAAAAACGCACGCGAGCGGGGAACATCTCAGCGTAAAGCGCTGACTGGGGACCGTATGAAGGCCCCAACGTCATTGTGAGGATCCTCTTAGTTCTCTGCACACAAATCCGCCGTCCTGGGTTCTCACTCAGGACGGCGGAGCTTTACCAGGATGGGGGAGGGAGAAGGTTGGGATTTCATTATGAGAAGACCCCAGTCGATTGTTTATCTTCTCGCATAAGATAGGGGCATGTCATCACCCTTGCGCGAGAATCACTCTGCACTATCCCCGTTAGCTATATCGCTGTTGCAGGACATTTCCTTAAACTCAACGCAAGCAGCGCGCGTGCTCGGTGTGCAGCGTCCGGTTATCTCTACATGGGTGAGTCGGCATACAGATTTTCCTCAGCCCATCGATAAACACCGGAACAACCATACGTACTATCAGGCAGCGAAGCTCATCGAATGGGCTTCGGCACGAGACACGGTGACTCGTTCGGTAGATGAAATGGTGTATTTAGCTGCAATTGAAGGAAATGTTGAAGCATGTAAGGGTTTGAACCTGCCTATTCAGGAGATTCTTATTCGCTTCTCAACATTAATTTTGATGTACCGCAGTGTTGAGTATAGGCAAGATGAACGCCCTCTTGGGCTGTTGCGCAGATGCGCTGGCTCGGTAGCTGCAAGACCTCTCTTGAAGCACATAGAATCTGAGCTTTTAGGTATGTCAGATGAACAATTTAGAGTGCTGGGAAGAGTCGCTGGGGCGGTTGCCGAGTATTCCTCCGATTATTTGAGCGATCTTCAACGGGTAACCTATTTGTTGGCATCCCAAGATCGTGGGCAGGAACAGCTTTCTGTAAGCCTGTTGGAGTTTCTTGCACGGGTCGCATCTCCTTTTGCAGAGCGTATGCATATGCGTGGGGGTGCACCGTTTGGACAACTCGTGACGGTGCAACTTCTTCAAACTTTGGTAGGAGATGTTGACGAAAAGCGGCGTATCCACGTTAGTAGTTCTAATGACAGAACTGCTGTGTTACTTCGATTGATTGTTTTGCTGTCGAATGAGGAGCAGCTACTGGAGGATCATTCTCCGGTGGCGACACTGGAAGATGATATCGAATTGACTTCGGTGTGGGTGCACCTTCCTCTTCATGCTTCTTACACTGATTCGATAGGTCAGTGGGCAGAGATTAATTCTGTCGTTTCTGATTCACCGGTGGGCCGGCCAATATTTGTAGTGGGCCGGGCGGATGTGCTGGGTACCAAGGCAGAACCTGGTTCGGACCACAGCTATTTAGCAGAATATGGTCACCTAATAGCTCTTGTAGATCTCGGAACCAAGCATGTTTTGGGGGAGTCTGGTGTTCAGCTGATGCTGGGCATTTTTGAGAACCGCCGTATTGATGAAGGGCTAGTCCCTTACACGGCTCTGTTGGACGCATCCTCGGCTACGAAAGTTGAACCGGGTAACGCCTCAGCCCCGGTTCTTCATGATTTACATACTGTGCTTGTTGAAAATCGATTGGATTCGGTTCATGTGGTTTCTGGCGAGCACATTTTGACGAGCGGTGTAAGAGCCCGTTCTCGTCAATTAGCTGAGAGCGGGTTCTCGTCTGCGTGGATTTCTTCCATGCAACGGCAGAGCGCGAATCGATTGATGGTCACAATTAATGAAAGTTTGCGAGTAGTAAATACTGTGGATTACTCTCCTGCTCGGTTGGACTGGCCTGTGAAAGCGGGACAGGGCGAGAATATTCTGACTTTGCAGGAAGCTCGAGAAAACGGCAAGGTAAAGCGGATCCCCGGAGCAGCAAGGGAAAAGCTAGCTGATTTTGCTCAACCCACGGAAGAAGAAGCTGATTCTTTAGGCATTCGGATTATCGATGTCGAAGCCATGCAACGGGTGCGAGAGACAGGTTCTTTACCTGCTGAGTACTTTGAAGTGAGCGTATCGGATTTAAGCTCGATTGGGCGGGCTGAGCCTGCTCAGGTGGGTGACCTTCTAGTGTATGAGGGTGAACAGCCTTCTGTCTTGGTGGTATCGGAGCATCACGGGTTGGTTGTGCCACAAAGCCCGGTTTTCACGCTTCGTCGAAGATATGAATCTCTGCCTTCTTCTACGCATTTAGCAGAGATATTTGCTGGAATCGTTTTATCGGAGCTACAAGTTCAGAATACCTCTTTGGGCCCTAGAGCTTCCTGGCTGAGGGTGAGGTTGGGAGCTTCCGCTTATTCAGCCATATTTGAGCACCATGCTTCAGAATGGGCAGAGGTGGAGAAAGAACTGAATGAAATCCGGGCTCACCGACAAGTTCTGCAAGCTCAAATTGATGCTTTAAATGCTATAGAAAGCAATACACTTAAAGGCTTTGCAGAAGGAACTTTAGAAATTAATACCAAGGGATAGTGATACGCCCCCGTATCAACATTGGTGATTGTATAGCTCTCTTTTAGGTGGGAATCTAGATGTAATCCAAGTAGCCCTTTACGGCTACTACACCTGAAAGGAATTTGTTGTGGCTACTAAAAAGTCTACTAAGACTACAGCTTCTTCTCCGGAGGAATTGCGCGATTTAATGTGGAAAGCTGCGGATAAACTTCGTGGTTCCATGAACGCATCTGACTACATGAACTTTGTTCTGGGTCTAATTTTCTTGAAATATGTGAGCGATAGTTTTGATGAGCGCTCAGAAGCGATTACAGCAGAAGTTCGTGAAGAAGGATTTGAAGGCGACGCTTTCGACGAAGAACTGGCTGAGCGCCTTAATGATCCTGATGAGTTTTATGGTGAGAGCGTTTATTTTGTTCCTCAACAAGCCCGCTGGAACTATATCGCTGATTTCGCAAAGACAGACAGTATCGGTGCGGTTCTGGATGCTGCGATGCGTGCCATTATGGAACAGAACGATCGACTGCGAGGTGCGCTCGCTGAAATCTACAATAAGGAAAATGTGGACCAGCGCCGTCTTGCCGGTTTGATTGACTTGTTTTCAAATGCAGATTTCAAAGGTATGCGGGAACAGACCGGTCGTTCGTCTTTGGACGTGCTCGGTGAAGTCTACGAGTACTTCTTAGGCAAGTTTGCGTCTAAGCAGGGGCAGCGGGGCGGTGAGTTTTATACTCCTCGTTCGGTAGTGCGTACGCTGGTTGATATTTTGGCACCGGTCAATGGCAAGCTATATGACCCTTGCTGTGGTTCAGGCGGCATGTTTGTGCAGTCTGAGCGTTTTGTTGAGGCGCATGGTAAAAACTTTAAAGAGGAGAAGGGTTTTGAACCAGCCCTAATGGTTTATGGTCAGGAGCTGAACGATCAAACCTGGCGGTTGGCGCGTTTGAACTTGGCGATTCACGGTATTTTTGGTGATCTTGGTGATCGTTGGGCTGACACCTTTTCCACGGATAAGCATGCTGGTGTGAATTTTGATTATGTGCTGGCTAATCCTCCCTTTAACTTGAAGGAGTGGGATCGCCGTAGTGATGATCCGCGGTGGAGTTTTGGGGTTCCTCCTGCTCGGAATGCTAACTATGCGTGGTTGCAGCATATTTGGCATAAGTTGAATGCGGGTGGTACTGCCGCTGTGGTGCTGGCTAACGGTTCGATGAGTTCCAACACTGGCGGCGAGAATACCATTCGCCAGGCGATGGTTGAGGGTGGCGCCGTGGCGGCTATGTTGGCGCTGCCTGCCAATCTTTTCCACGGCACGGCGATTCCGGTATGCGTGTGGATTTTGGCTAAGGATAAGGGCGCTGGCGTTCGCGGTAAGAATGATCGCAAGGGCGAGGTTCTCTTTATTGATGCGCGCAACATGGGGCACATGATTAACCGCACGGAGCGCGTGTTTTCAGATGAAGATGTGGCTCAGATTGCCGGTGCTTGGCACTCTTGGCGGGGCACAGATTCTGATTTGAATACTGGTGAGTTCGAGGATGTTGCAGGCTTCTGCAAGAGCGTATCTGTTGAGGAGATTGCGGCGCAGGACTGGGCATTGACTCCCGGGCGCTATGTGGGTTCGGCTGAAGTTGAGGACGACGGCGAGCCACTTGATATTCAGATTGCTCGCCTGCGTGAGCAGTTGCTGGTGCAGTTTGCTGAGTCTGAGCGTTTGGCACAGGTGGTGAAGGAGAATTTGGCGTCGTTGAATTTGCCTGAGGTTCCTGTTGAAAATATCTTGAACGAGGGAGAATAAGATTATGCGAGTGAAGTTAGGAGATATTCTTTCCATCTCTCACGGGTATGCATTCAAGGGCGAAAATTTTTCAGATAATCCCGTATTACCTATTGTTATGACTCCGGGAAATTTCAAAGTTGGAGGCGGGTTTAGGGAAGCAAAAATAAAAACTTACTCAGGCGAAATCCCCCCTAGATATATCTTGTCTGCTGGTGATGTCGTAATTACAATGACAGATCTAAGCAAATCTGGAGATACTCTTGGGTATCCTGGAATCGTTCCAAAAAATAACAAAACTTATTTACATAATCAAAGAATTGGTAGGTTTCATTTCAAAGATTTGAGTTATGTTATTCCTAAATATATTTATTATCGTTTATTTCAAAAAGATTATCATGATTTTATATTGAATAATTCGACAGGTTCTACTGTAAAACACACGAGCCCAAAGAAAATACTTGATTTTGAATTTGAACTACCTCCCGTAGAGGATCAAAAACGGATTGCAAATATTCTTGGTTCTCTTGATGACAAAATCGAAGCCAATAATGCACTCCTAAATTCTTTAAATCAAATTCTACGTTTAGATTTTCTTCGAAACTCGTTGAAGAGAAATAAATCGTTATATATTTCAGATATTGCCACAGAAATTCGCGAGAGCGTCACTTCTTCTCAGATAAGCGATAACGAGAACTACGTGGGTCTTGAACACCTGCCACGCCGGAATGTGTGGCTTTCTCAATGGGGCACCGGCGCTGAAGTTACTAGTAATAAGTCTCGGTTTAGAAGGGGAGATATCTTATTTGGGAAACTTCGTCCATATTTTCACAAGGTTGTAGTTGCTCCTGTGGACGGGATTTGCTCTACAGACATCATCGTTATTAGACCCAAGCCGGGATATGAACAACTAGCGTTACAGGTTCTTTCGAGTGACTCATTGATTGCGCATGCTACAAATTCTTCAAACGGAACCCGCATGCCCCGCACAAAATGGTCAGATTTAAACTCATATGAGTTCTCCCATCGCGAATCTTCTCTAGATTTATTATCTGATTTTGCAAGTAGTTTAATAAGAGAAAATCAGAATCTATCTCAAGTTCGTAGTATATTGATTTCTGAGTTAATTGGTCGAAGTCGTGATTAAAGAAGTTTGGAATAACTTCTGGGGGTCAATAATTAACTTTTTCTGCACTTTCCCAAATCAACTTTTTAGTGCCAATTCAGATACTGCTTTAATGGCTTGGACACTTCTCGCTACAATAGCAATTCCCGTCGCCTTATTTTTGTTTTCCAAGAAAAACGAGAATTCTTTCAAGGAATTACAGCTTACACAGCTTAGTGTTTTACATGAAATTAAGGATATTTCGAAAGCCGCTTCAAGAACTGTGGATCAAGCCGCGCATCAAAGTTTCGTTGAAGGATTGTCTGCCGAACTTGATTTGGAAACAACACGTAAATATTTATTATTAGTAGACAAGTGGGAGAACAGTCCACTTAAAGACCTTGCCTTGCAGAAAATTAGAAGTCAATTAAGTATCCCTCTTCCTGGTAATCCCGATTCATTAGAGAAGACTGAGGAACTTGATTATTTAGCAGTTTTGCACTATATAGATTCTTTCCCGCAGAGGGTTCAGAATAATTATGAGAATAGCATCTATGAAATTGGGAATTTTCTTGAGGCTGTTCAAAACGATTTATCTATAAGTGAGTATCAAAAAATTGCTCAATCTCTCTTTGCTGTAAATATACCTAATACATGGGAGGCTCGAAGAGGGGTTAAAAATTTTTTGCATCAATTTCCTAATATGGTTGAATACGTACTGCAGTACACTCTAAATTGGCCCGTTAAAAAGAATAGCCAAACGATTATTACTGTAGTAGATTCTTTATATAGGATGGTGCATCGAGGTATTCCTAAGGATAAGGAAATAGTTACAACCGCTTTAACGCAACCATTAGCTGATTTCATTAATGCTCAATCGTATAGAAATATATTTGACTTGGGGTTATCCAGCATATTTGAGACCACGAGAATTGCGACGGAAATAATATATCTTGCTGGCGAGTCTGCAGAAATTCATGACGGATCGAATTCTATAGATCATTTGAAAATGCGAATGATTGAAGGGATTCCAAACTTGTTTCGGGATATCAATTTGGCAGAAATAGATAACTATCCTGGAGACCTTACGGACTTGAGAGAGGCCTGGGTGGAGGGGGTCTACAGGCTGAGTGCAGATTTCCCAGATACTTGGAATGATAATTGGATGCGTATCCAACCTATTGATCGAGTAATACGAAATTTATAAGGAGCGTATGGTGACAACTAAAATTACTCCCGATGGGCATATAGGGGTTCACGTATCTTCCACTAGAAATGATGCCTCTCAGATTTGGGAAGAACGACTAATAAAAGAAATTCAGGCTACCTCATCATACCCAGTTGTTCATATACAGATGCCTGGAATGGGTGCCGCTGCAGGTGGACCGACACCAGATATTATCGAACTGATTAGAAATGCTTTTGAAGTCGCAGGTTATTTAGGGGCAATGTGGAGAGCAGAGAAATTTCTGAGAAGAAAGAAACAGGCAAAGCTCGATAATATTGCAAAAGGCTATGCTCAACAAAGGGAATATTTATATATTACTTTAACTCATGGTGATCTAGTACCTGATTCTGTTGTGCGTAGATTAACGATCCGAGACTTAGTCTCCTTGTTGCCAACAGTGCGCAATGTGTTGAAGGGGGTAGATAATTATTCACTAATGGTTATGGGAAAATCAAAATATGGAGAGCAAATTAATTTTTTTAATTTAGATGGTAAAGATTTGCAAGGGAAACCCTTGCGCCGGATGATTAAAGTTGCTAATTCAGAACGGGGACCTGCTGGTTACTCCTCTGAGGATTTGAACATGATCATTTTTAAGCCTAATCCTAAGCTGAGATAATACTATTTTAAGTTGAATGTGGGCGTATCTGAAGACCTCGAATACACCCACATTCAATTATAAGAATTTTTTATTTGAAACTAGCGTTATATCTGAGACACCAAGCCTCTTCGCCAACCAACAACGAATAACTTGCAATCCCTGTTTTGCTCGAAAATAAGCTTCCTCTCCATCTGGCAAGGAATTATCTGCATGCTTACACCCTTTGTAAACTTTGTTGAAGGCCTGCGACCAAGTCTCAGCAGACTCTTCTGGGGCAATACCTAACTCCGTCAAGGGAATATCTTCTGATACTCTCTCAAAATACTTGGCAGCATTCGGTTTATTGCAACCTGGCATCTGACAACTAGACAGAGTTCCCTTGCAAAATCTTTTACCGCAAGTAGGAGCCTCTCCTCCATTTTCGTCATAGAGCCAAATAGCGTATCCCAACGCCTCAAGAGCAGCACCAATCTGAAGCATTCTGCTTTCTGCTGCTAAATAAGGCTGAAATATAGAGGCTTATTCAAAAGTCCTCCCAGCCGCATAAAACACCAACCCCCGAACCACCGCAAACACCCGCAAAT
>NZ_JBHUCN010000001.1:0-47624 GCF_042677725.1 Rothia amarae | reverse complement strand
TTTTGCCGCTGGTGGGGCCGTTGTCTAGTTGGTGGGGTGTGGGTGTGTTCCTACTTTTGAATAAGCCTCACTGAGGGGAAACGAAGTAAGAAAGCAATATAATTTGAGCTTTGTACTATCGATTATTAGTAGTTCACCACTGTTTCTCCTAGTCAGACACACTTTTTAGGCAATTTACCCCCTTAAGTGTCTACATTTTCTGAATTCTTTAGGGATTGATTTTCGATATTTCTTTAGGTTCAGCTAGCACGGTGCTAAACTATGAATCGTTCTATTGCCTACGGAAGGTTCTGCATTGGATTCTGCAGCGTTTATTCGATAACCGCTGAAGCACCCGTCTTCAGCTTAATCTCTAGCGAAAGACGCTTATCCATGCATATTTTTAATACCTCCGTGCCCTCTCTTTCTTTTACTGATTTATCCCTATTGTGGGCAGACGGTACCCCCTGTTTTAATCATCTTTCCGGTACTTTCCCACCGGGAATAACAGGGCTAATCGGCAATAACGGTTCGGGCAAGTCTTCTTTATTGAAAGTACTCGCAGGGCTCATCGAACCTAGCTCAGGAGAAATCAGCGTGCCTGATGCCGTCGCCTACTTGCCGCAAGATCTTGGTCTTTCGCAGCACTCTACGATTGCAGAGCTGTTCGGCATTGCAGAGGTTCTCTCTGCCCTCGATGCGATAGAAGCCGGCGAGTACGACCCTGAACTTTATGACATCATTGGCGAGCAATGGGACATCGCCGAAAAAACGCTGAGTACCCTGGCCTCGGCAGGGTTTGAACCAGCAAAGCAGGAACAATCCCAGACTTTACTAACTCGACCCCTGACCGAGTTTTCTGGTGGCGAGGCGGTAACTGCCGCCGTCGTCGCGCTGTTACAGTCCGCCCCTGATGTTGTGCTCCTCGATGAACCCACGAACAATCTGGATTCAACCGCCAAAGCACGGCTCATTCACTTGCTAGAAGAACTATCGTGCCCGGCAATTGTGGTGAGCCACGACCGTGATCTTCTGATGCATGTTGACCAGATTGCTGAACTCTATGAGGGGAACTTGCGCTTCTTCGCGGGAAATTTCGAGGTGTATCGGGCTGCTCTTGATACCGAGCAGGACGCCGCCGAACGCCATGTGCGCGAGGCAAAGGCAGACGAAAGACGCCAAAAACGGGAGCGCATCGAAGCAGAAACCAAAATAGCGCGTGCTGAACAAGCAGGTAAGAAAGCGGTAGCTAACAAGAAAAAAGCGCCCCTAGCTTTAGGGCTCGATAAGATGTCTGCCCAGCGTAGCTACGCGAAAACCCGGCAGGTGCATCAGAATCGCTTCGATTCTGCGGATGCGGCTAGGCGCGAAGCTGAGAGCAAGGTTCGCGAGTATGAAAGTATCTATTTGGACTTACCCGCTACTTCCTTGCCCGTGGGAAAGAAAGTTTTGGAATTACAAAAGTCTTCTGAGCTGAAGAAAAGCGACGATTTACCTGAGCAGATTATTGTGGCTGGCCCCGAACGCTGGCGTATTGCCGGGGAAAACGGTTCGGGAAAAAGCACGCTTATTCAGGAAATCCTTGGCGTGCGCGCGTCTTCTGCTCCGGTGCCGGTTTATCGGGCAGAGTACTGCATTGAGAACGTGGGGTATTTGCCTCAGCGAATTGAGCTAGAGACCGGTTTGAACATGCTGGAAATGGTCGGGCGCGCCAACCCTATGATGAACGAACAGCAGATTCGTGATGCTTTGGCTCGTCTGCTCTTTCGCCGCGACCGGGTGCTTTTACCGTCTGAAGCCCTGTCCGGCGGGGAGCGTTTCAGGGTGGCGCTTGCGCAGATTTTATTGGCGCAACCGGCGCCGCAGCTCCTCATTCTCGATGAGCCCACGAATAACTTGGATATGACATCGGTGGATTGGCTGGGGAGTGCCCTTAAAAATTATGAAGGTGCTCTGTTGCTCGTGAGCCATGACGAGTACTTCTGTGAGCAACTCGGGGTGCAAACGCTGGTGGACTTAACCCCTCGTGAGATACCAATAAATTCCGCCAACAGCAGCTAGAGCAACAACCCAGGAGGCAATCCGCTGCGCCGTTGTCTCTTGGGGCAAGGTAAGGACGTTGCCTCAGTCATCGGGGAATTCTTTCGACCTGTTAAGGTATTGGAGCAGAAATGCTATTGCGACCATGACGCCTATAACGACGAGCGCTACGACGATGCGGAAGAGAAACATACTTGAAGTATAGAGCTGCGTTTTGCGTGCCGAGAAGATGGCTGGTCCCGTCTGGGTCACTAAATCAGTGGAAGTGCACTTATTTGAGTGCACTTCCACTGATTTAGTGACCCACCGGCTGTGAGGCCCCCTTCTAGTCGTCCTTTCCTCTACGAAGGGCTGCACGGGCTCGCTCGCGGTTGACGGCGGCAATCGCCGAAAGCGGGATGCCAGCGGGGCAGGTCACTGCGCATTCGCCGTAGACCGAACAGGGTCCAAAGGATTCGTCGATTTCTTGGATAATCGAACGAGCTCGCTTAGAGCGTTCTGGTTTGCCCTGCGGCAAGGTGGAGAGGTGGTTGAGCACCGAACCTGCAAACAGATTCGCAGCACCATTAGGGCATGCCGCGATGCACGCTCCGCACCCAATACAGGCAGCAAAATCAAGGGCTTTTTCAGCCCGGCCGTGCCCAATCTGCATGGAGTCGGCGTCGGCAGCGGTGCCGGCATCCACCGCCACAAAACCGCCCGCCTGAATCACGCGGTCCATTGCCGATCGGTCCACCACTAAATCGCGGATAACTGGAAACGCTGACGAGCGCAGGGGCTCCAGCCGCAGTTTCTGCCCGTCTTTAAAGGAACGCAGGTGCTGGCGGCACGACGGCGTATTGGGCACCGGCCCATGAGGCTGATCGTTTACGGTAATTCCGCAAGTACCGCAGATACCCTCGCGGCAGTCAGAATCGTAAGCTATAGGATCTCGCCCCTCGGAAACCAGGTGGTCGTTGAGGTAGTCAATGAGCTCAAGAAGCGACATTTCTTCCTGTGCGCCCTCAATGGCGTGCTCTTCGAAGAACCCTGGAACATCAGGGTTTTCTTGGCGCCATACCTCAATGGTGAGTCTCATTTGTAATTCCTCGTCTGTAGTTCGATTGCCTCAAAGGTCAGGGGTTCAGCATGGCGAATGTGGGAATAGTCAGGGCCCATTTCCCAGGCGCTCACAAAACACCATTCCTCATCATTTCGTTGTGCTTCGCCGTCGTCCGTCTGGAATTCTTCGCGGAAATGTGCGCCAGCAGATTCTTTACGGTCAAGGGCATCCACGCACATGAGTTCGGCAAGTTCCAGATAATCTTCTACGCGCCCAGCCCGTTCGAGTTCCTGGTTGAACTGCTCGCCACTTCCCGGCACGAAAAGCTCGCGGTAGAACTCTTCGCGTAGCTCCCGAATCTGTTCGATGGCACGGCGTAGCTTGGAGTCATTTCGACTCACCCCGCACCCTTCGTACAGGATTTCACCTAGTCGGGCGTGAAAATGATCGGTGGGCACAGTACCTCGGATGTTCATGAGCCGGTTAACGCGCTCCTGCACGTCTGCAAGAGTCTGCACGACGACGTCGTCCGCCACGTCCACCGGCGCCTCGCCCAGGTGCTCGGCAAGGTAGTTAGGTACTGAATAGGGCAGGGTGAACCAGCCATCAACGCACGCTGAAAGCAACGAATTCGCGCCCAGGCGGTTAGCGCCGTGATACGCCCAGCCAGCTTCGCCACCCACAAACAAGCCAGGGATATTGCTCATCTGGTCATAGTCAGTCCACAAACCACCCATAGCAAAGTGGGCGCCGGGAGCAATACGCATAGGTACCTCGTGGGGATCCTCGCCTGTAGCGTCACGGTACATTTCAAACAGATTGCCGTAGCGTTCATCCAAAACCTTCACGCCTAAGCGCTCTTTCGCGTCCCGGAAATCCAGATACACCGAATTCTTCAGGGGACCAACGCCGTGACCCGCTTCAATCTGCTCACGAGCAGCACGAGAGGCAATATCACGGGGAGTCAGATTGGCAAACGCCGGATATTTCCGCTCCAGATAGTAGTCGCGTTCGTTCTCAGGAATATCGTTTGCCGCACGCGCATCCCCCGCTGTGAGCGGAACCCAAATACGCCCGTCGTTACGCAAAGATTCAGACATCAGCGTGGTCTTCGACTGGAATTTGGAGCTAATGGGCAATGCCGTGGGATGGAACTGAATATAAGCGGGCGATGCAAAATACGCCCCGCGCCGGTGCGCTCGCCAAGCAGCCGTACAGTTGGAGTTCTTTGCCAGGGTCGATTTGTGAAATACGTTGCCGTAACCGCCGGTTGCTAGTACGACGGCGTAAGCGGTTTCCGCGCTGATTTTTCCCGTGCGGAGGTTGCGTGTCACGATGCCGACCGCGCGTCCGTCCTTCACGATAAGGTCCAGCATCTCCTCGTGCGTGTGCAGGTTTACTGTGCCCGCCGCTACCTGGCGCTGTAAGGCGCGGTGGGCTGAAACCTGGAGTTGTTGCCCTGTTTGTCCGCGTGTGTAATAGGTGCGTGAGACCTGGACGCCGCCGAAGGATCGGGTGGTGAGCTCGCCGCCGTATTCGCGGGCGAAGGGAGCGCCTATCCCGTTCATATGGTCGATGACGCGCACGGATTCTTCAGCGAGACGGAAAGCGTCGGCTTCGCGACCGCGGAAGTCCCCACCTTTGACGGTGTCTTTGACGAACCGGTGAATCGAGTCGTTGTCTACCTTGCGAGCGCGTGCGGAGTTGATGCCGCCCTGCGCTGCCACCGAGTGAGCGCGGCGGGACGAATCGTGGAAGGTGTATGAGGAGACGTTGTAGCCGAGTTCGCCCAGGGCTGCGGCACATCCTGCGCCAGCTAGACCGGTGCCCACTACGATGACCTTGAATTTGCGGCGGTTCAGTGGTGAGACGAGTTTGTAGTCGTCGCGGCGTCTCTCCCAGGCGGTAGCGGGGTCACCTTCAGGTACGTGCCCGCTGATGTCTTCCCCGTATGAAATATTGATGTCTGCCATTGGTTTTCCTCTCTATTCGCGTTAGCTCACGAGTCCGGTGAGTACCGCGATGGGAATAGTGATGTTGCCGAGCATGACGACGAGCGCGAAAAGTCCGCTGAGGAGCATGACGGTGGAGCGGGCTTTTTGCCCGAGGGTGATGCCGAAGTCGTTGACCGTGGCGTAGAGACCGTGTGCCAGATGGAGAAAGAGAATGACCATGGCGAGCAGGTAGAAGATTGCTACTGCGGGGCGGGAAAAACTGGCGATGAGGTTCTGGTAAGCAAAGCTGCCCGCCTCTGACCCGTGTTGAAAATTTTCAGTGGCGACACCTATCCCGGCGGTGAGGTCAAGCAGGTGAAAGATGATGAAGAGCAGGAGTACGATGCCGGTAACTGGCATGGTTCGTGCAGTGAACGAGCTGAAGCCGTGCAGTCCTTTACGGGCAAATTTGCCGCGGCGAGCTTTTGCACGCGCGCTGATGACCCACGCACAGTAGACGTGCCCTGTTAAACAAGCCAGAAGGAAAAGCCGAAAAAGCCAGAGGAATCCCTCATAGGGCAATAGGGGTTCCAGGAGGGTGCGTAACCATAGCGCGTAATCATTGAAGTGCTCGGGACCTAGATAGACTTTGAGGTTTCCGAACATGTGCACCAGCACAAAAACGCCAAACACGATGCCGGTGAAAGCCATAATGTATTTGGCAAGAACGTTGCTGAGCCAGCGCGGACCGATCTGTTTTTGTGGGGTTCTTGTGCCAGCTCTCACTGAGGTGGTACTCATTTTCTGCCTGCTTCTTTCCGCTGGGGTGATACTTCTAGTCTTCTCCTAAAACTGGTTTATTTCAGCAGGAGGGTAGGGTTTCGAAGAATATGTTCAAGCATTACGTTTTGTCTGCTCTGACCTAAAGTATTTGAGAAGAAAACCCTGTTCTTATCAGGGATTATTGGGCAAAAAGCAAGCGCTTTAAAAACAAAAAACTAAAAAACTAAAAAACTAAAAAACTAAAAAATGATACATTGAAATTCAAAAGCTACTCGTTAAAGGAGATCTCGATAAACCCTCTAGCACTAGTTACCGGGGCCTCTGCAGGTATTGGTTTGAAGATTGCCCAGGAGTTGGCTGAGCGCGGTCACGACATCATCGCCGTAGGGTCTTCTGAACGTGTGAGTTCAGTCAGTGAAAAAATAACCGGTGTTCAGATTTACCCGGTACAAGCTGACCTCACCGCTGATGAGGGAATCGAGAAAATTTGGTCTACCTTCGAATCGCAGGGGCGCAACCTTGACGTGGCTGTGCTCAACGCCGGCAAGAGCCTAGGGGGGGGATCTTTCCACGATACTGATCTTGATGAAGAGCTGTACATGCTCAATCTCAATGTGATCTCGCAGGTTAAGCTAGCAAAGCGTGTGGTGCGTCAGCTTGCTCAGCAGCGGGATGGGCGCATCTTGATTACCACCTCGATGTCTGCGCTCACTCCCACCCCGTTTGAGTCAATCTATGGGTCCACCCGTGCGTTCATGTATAGCTTTGCTCAGGGGTTACGCGAAGAGATGAAGGACTATAACGTTTCAGTTACTGCGCTCCTCCCCGGTGCTACCGCAACTGATTTCCACCACACAGCCAAGATGGATAACACCAAATTTGGAGATAATTCCTGGAAGAATTAGCCAGCTCTGGTGGCTAAACTCGGTGTTGATGCGCTCTTTGCGGGTAAAGACCACGTTATTGGCGGTTCCGAAGCAACTCAGAAGGACGCCCAGCGCAAGAGGACTATGAGCGATATCGAGAAAGCTGAGGAGTTCGCGCGCACGAGCCGTCCTAGCAAATAGGGTCTAACCCGCTTTTGCGTACATGCCCAAGCGTGGTTCCCCTGCACTCGTTAAGAGGCGAGTTTTCGCAAGGTGCTTGAGGAGTTTGAGATCCCGAGTTCCGGTTGCCGGGTTTGAATCGACGACGGCGCAACGGCCAATGGGTTGCCCCACAGTAATTATTTGATTCTGGAGATTAGCCGGTAAAAACCCGCGTTCGTTGCGAAGAATGAACGATTCTCCTTCCCACTTTTCTTCTTCGAACGGACGTTCTGTTTTGATAAGAAAAGTAGATCGGAATCGAGCCGCCTCGTGAACCAACGACGGATAATTTAGTTGCGATGCAAGCTCTTCGATGGTTGCTGATCCTATAAGAGAAAAAGGTGCGCCGAATAGGATGGCACCCGGTTCTACGAGAGCTAAGCTCACCTCTTGACGTAGCAAATCAGAGAATAATTGATTGACTGGCGTATCCAGAATGCCAAGCGTTACAGACCTGCCCCAGAAATCGCCGATGGCGGTTTCTTGTGGAACAAGTTTAACCTCTCGCCCTTTTTTACCGGGAAAAACGATGCACGCAGATGCCTTTTCTATATCGAGAAAGACTTCAATCGCCATCAGCTCAGGGTGCTGAACAGTGCGGATGACTTTTCTGCTCGTGATGTCTACCAGGCACAACCGACGATCCTCCTGCAAGAAACTATTTAATAAGTGGCCGCTACGTCGGTGCATATGCTGGGTGCCCTTCATCGGAGAATAACCGAAGCTACTTACTGTGAGGGTTTTCATAGTTTCAGCTTACCTATACCCCGGAAAACCCGAGATTCTTTCTCTGACAACCGGTTTCTCCCTAAATGAGTATGTAATATACCAGATTATAAGTAAGCTGATATTACAACCCTACGAGTCGGAAAGGACATCATGTCTACACCTCAAAACCCCAATCACGGTGAAAAGCATAACGATACCAGACCCTTTAAGCGTGAGCCCAATCGTGTTCTCCCTGAAGAACCTCCTGCCCAAACTACCCCCTCCAAGAAACCCGCTTGGCCATGGGTTATAGGTTTACTCCTTTTGAGCCTCCTCATCTGGGGCGGGTGCGCACTTGTGGGTAACGTCAGTAACAATGAGAGCGTACGGGTCGAATTAAAAACCACCTCCAGCACGAGCGGAACCGTATACTACGGTCCCGATGATTCTATTGTTGCCGACGACTTTGCTGGAGAATGGGATAAGACGGTAGAAGACATCCGCCCCCAGGATAGCTACGGTTTACGCGCAAAGAGTGAAGATTCTTCAGCCACAGTTTCTTGTGAGATCTCCGTAGACGGCGTCGTCCAATCACAGGCGGAAGCTACGAATGGTGAAGAGGCTTCGTGCAAACTCCCCGATGAAATCAAGAAATAAAGGTTGCCCCACTTCGGTGGCTTCTCATAGAAAAACCCGCTCTGGCTTGTCTTCACAAATCAGACCGGGTTTTTCTATATTTAGTTGTGCGCCCTGTGGGGCTCGAACCCACGACCCACGGATTAAAAGTCCGATGCTCTACCAACTGAGCTAAAGGCGCTCCACTGTCTTTCTAAGAAAGTCAGCGAAAACAACTATACAGCACAGAGGCGGAAACCTAAAAATCCTGCGTGTGCAATGGGGCACATTAGTATAACCAGACCAGTTTTTCAGCAGTTCTTATCCCTTCTCAAACACTCTTCATGCTTCTAAAATAGTCGCTATGCCTCATTCGCCCCGCCCCAACACTCCCCGGTCGCACCGGCCCGTGAAATTCACCCCGGATAAGTTCACGCACTACATCGGTGGCGATGACCCCGCGGCTCTCCACGAGGCAGCTTATCGATCGGCGCACGCGATTTTACACAGAGGGCGCGCAGCCGACGACCCTCTCGTTACCGAACGGCTCGTAGAATTTACAGACGTTTTTGGCATCGACACCGTAGCCGAAATGTGGTCCCACTCCCCCGCGATTTCCTTACCTGGCGCTCTGTGGCGTATCTATGCCCTCCGAGATACCGTGCAGAAAAATGCTCAGCAAATCTCCGTGTATTACGAACGAGGCATGACCACTGACTGGGCGGCGCGCGTAGTGTCCGGCGTCGCTGACCCTCCCACCGAACTGGAAATTATTACTACCACCGACGAAATCCTCACCGGCGCATACACCGGCGAGTTCGATATATCCTTAGAACGGTTCGCTGCATTTTGCCGAGTAGTTGCGGCAGGGGAAGAATCGACGGCTTACCTCATCGAGCCCGGAACTTACTCTTCTGAACCTCAGCGTGAACTCAATAATGACGCCGATTCTCGCCGTTCGACGCCAAGCGCCGAGGTGCAGGCTGAGGCGTCCACCCGCGCGTCGTCACTCCGGGAGCATAGCCGCAAGCTCATAGGAACTGCTGTGGAGCTGGAAACTGCCGCCGCCAAATGGCGGGCAGGAACCCTCGATAGCTAACAGCAACGTAAGAACGTTCACAAACTGCGCCTTGAAATTGACACTCTGGCTGAAAACGAGAAGACTAGTTAGCAGGTGTCAGGCTGTTAATAGGTAGCCCCGGGCTCCAATATTTAGCCGCTTCGAGCGGCCTTCCGCCGAGAGGCGCTCCCAGTCTGGCACCGCTAACTTTATAAGAAGAGCATGAGGCTCCTCTCCCCTTTTCACAAGTGGAGGGGAGCCTCCTTTCTTTAACCAGCGTTTTACGCTCAACCGTCGCGTTTTACTCTTTGCACCCAAAAATTGAATCAAAAATTATGGGTGGAAATGAGAAAATTGCGAGTTTGTTAACCCTAAGCAGTTATCTTTGAGGGGAGCATATATAACCTGATGTTCATAAATCGACACTTCAAGGAGAACTCGTGTTCGAGCAGCTGTTCCCCCAGGAAAGCGCATCTTTAGAAGCCCTGGCGTCGCTCTCGAACCAGGTAGCTGATGCAGCCGCGCTTCTTTCGGAGATGGTGGGTTCCCATGGGAAAGAGAACTATCCTGAGGTGTTTGCCAACATGCTGGAGCATGAATCCGAAAGTCAGAATACTTTTTTTACCGCAATGACTCAGGTGCGTAGTTCTTTTGCACCGCCGCTGCCGCGTGAAGATCTATACACTTTGGCGAACCACTTGATGAGCGCCGTCGAACGTTTGACGAGCGCCGGACATGTGCTTACCCTTCTTAAAATTGACAGGTTTACCTCCAACGCCACCACCTTGTTGGATTTGATTCAGCGGGAGGCAGTGCTCACTTCTGCCATCATTCCTCGTTTGGGTGAGCTCAAAGGTACCGACGAGTACTGGATGGATATGATTCGACTCTCCCGCCAGGCAACCCGAACCGGTGAAGTCTATAAGGCAGAGATTTTGGATTTATACAAGACAGATCGCTATCTCAAAACAGTTCAGTTTGTTGAAGAACTCACCGGAGCATCCCAAGCTATGCGCTCCGTCTCAACCCATATTGGTCGAATTATTGTGCAGGAATCCTAACCCGTGACTCTCGCACTGGTACTTCTGTGTTTTCTGGGGCTAGCAGGATTTCTTCTAGTCTCGGGATTCCACGACGCTCCAAACGCTGTAGCGGTTGCGGTGCGCACCCGCGCGCTCACCCCTAAATACGCTTTGACGATTAGCGCCGTCCTGAATTTTCTAGGTTTCATAGTTGCCGCTGTCCTGTTGACGCAACTGGCAAATCGCTGGTTGCTATTGCCCTCTAACGACGTGGGGCTGGCGATGCTCCTCACTGCGCTGATTGCCCAGATTAGTTGGGGTCTCATTACTTTTTGGTTGCGTATGCCTTCTTCGTCCACCCACGCGCTGTTGGGGGGGTTATTGGGGTCGTTGTGGGCAGCTCGCTCGGTAGGCTACTCACTAGGATTACCCTTTTCAGAGTCAACCCTCTCCATTTTTGGAATATCTCTGGTTTTAGTACCGGTCCTGATTTTCGGCACTGCCTGGCTTTTGGTTTCACCGCTATCTATGCTGGTTGCGCGATCTTACCCCCGACGAGTAAACAAAGTTGCCCGAAACGCGTTATCCATTGCCAACTCAATTATTTCGCTGGTCCACGGTATACAAATTGGTCAACGTGCCGTCATGATTTTCCTGATGATTTGCGTTGCTGGTTCTCTACCTGCCCATGGCTGGCCACTTGCGTTAGCGGGCATCATCAGTGCGGCAATTTTAACAGCAGGAACCTTGATGGGCGGCTGGCGCATTGGTCATACCTTCGCCTACAAAATGGTGCGCTTAGATCCGTTCCGCGGTGCTGTAGCTCAAGGCACCACAGCAACTTTTATGTTGTTGTGTCAACTGATTCTCAACACCCCAGTTTCTTCATCGCATCTTGCCGCTAGTTCGGTTCTAGGTGCCGGTTTAAACCAACGATTCAGTTCTGTCCGCCCAGGAATTGCCATGAAGCTTTTGCTCACCTGGTTTGCAACTATTCCCGCTGCTTTCTGCATTTCAGCGATTTTTATGCTGGCTCTTTCTCCTCTACTAACCCAGTAGAGTAGTTCGGCAATGTTCGGAGGCGGTCTATACCGCGCCCTGTTCAAGGAAAGCCAGAACGGCGCGCACGCGGCGATTCCCCTCGTCCGGCTGAAGTTTCAGCTTGTCAAAAATATTACCGATGTGTTTTGAAACTGTAGGAGCCGATACCACCAGTTTATCCTCGATTTCTTTATTAGAGAGCCCCTGCGCCATCAGTTCCAAGATTTCTCGCTCCTGCGGGGACAAAGTAGCTAGCGATCCCTGTGGCGTCGTCACCGCAGTATTCATCAGATGCGTGACGACGTCGGGATCCAACACGGTACCGCCGGCGGCTACCGTGCTCACTGCACGGGCAAATTCTTCAATATTTCCCACTCTATCTTTGAGAAGATAACCTAGCCCGTTAGCTCCTGCGCTCAAGAGTTCCCGAGCATAGGCGGCTGCGATGTACTGGCTCAGTACCAGAATCGGCAAACCGGGGAACTGTTCGCGTAAAAGCGCGGCAGCTTCTAGCCCATCGTATTCAGACGCCATCGTTCAAAGTAACCAAATGCCATGCCCGCCAGCGGGAGCAGCAAAAGAAAAATAAGGGTGGCAGAGAGCGACCCAACGACGCTGGCGAGAGCTGCCAGAAGAAGTAAATTGAAAAGCGCAATAAAGGGCGCTTTTGAGAAAAGATAAGCGGGAGAAGCGAGAGAGCGCCAAAGATTTTTTCTTGGTGCTATGCCTAAAGCAGTTGATGTATTTTTCATATCTATTATTTTTCCCAACTGCCTCATTTTTTACAGTGGAGCAGAATGTACTTTATGAGGGTATATCTACCTATACCCTGCATAGAGGAAACTATAGAGCCCAAGAGCCTGATCCGACCGCCTCGAACATCCACTCTAGTCATACCCCAGATTTTATGGGCGATATAGTGTACAACTGACCCTAACAATAAAAAACAAAATCAAATATACTGGATTTACCACAAATCTATCTTCATACCATTTTATTTTTTACATAAAATGCGTTGCTGGATTTTCTAAAAACCACGTTTTGCTCATCTTTTAATGAGGTATATTTTGGCACTTGATTCTCAGTTTGCAGGTAAATGGACCATCGATCCTGACCACTCTCGCATCGGTTTTTCGGCGCGCCATGCAATGGTAACTAAAGTCCGAGGGGCTTTTAACGATGTTCAAGGGACCGCTTTCATTGACCCAGAAAACTGGAAAAAGTCTTACGCGAACGTGTCCATCCGCGTAGACAGCATCGATACCCGTAATGCGCAACGCGATGAGCATCTCCGCAATAATGACTTCTTTGATGTCGCCCACTACCCCACTATTGAATTTGTCTCAACCTCTATTGATGAGGTGGACGAGAACCAGTTCATCGCCATGGGTGAGCTATCCATGCACGGTGTCACTAAACCTGTTTCTATTCCTCTAGATTTGACCGGAATCAACCAAGATTCTTTCGGCAACATTCGCGCTGGGCTCGAAGGTGGACGTCGCATCGATCGCAAAGACTGGGGAATTACGTGGAACGCTGCCCTCGATGCTGGCGGAGTCATGGTTTCAGAAAAGATTAGTCTAGAGTTTGAGCTTTCCCTGGTGAAAGAAACCGAGGATTCTTCTGCCGACACTGCAGCCTAGGTTGCATGCGACCATCTAACTTTTCAAACACACAGCGGAGCCCTTCCTCCTGGAAGGGCTCCGCTGTGCTGTACTAGGTTGAGAAAATCAAAACCTGATAAATAACCTATTCAACCGCAAAGACTGGGCTTAACCGAAGCGACCGGAAACGTAGTCTTCGGTTGCCTTCTGCTTGGGGTTGTTGAAGATTTCCTGGGTAGGAGCGTATTCAACCAGCTTGCCGGGTTTGCCAGTACCTGCAATGTTGAAGAACGCGGTCTTATCCGAAACACGAGCAGCCTGCTGCATATTGTGAGTCACAATAACCACCGTGTACTCTTCTTTCAGCTCGTTGATGAGGTCTTCAACAGCCAGGGTTGAGATAGGGTCAAGAGCCGAGCAGGGCTCATCCATCAAAATCACGTTGGGTCGAACAGCAATTGAACGGGCAATGCACAAACGCTGCTGCTGACCGCCGGAGAGACCAGAACCCGGCTTATCAAGACGGTCTTTCACTTCGTTCCACAAGTTAGCACCGCGCAAAGAGCTCTCTACCAGATCATCAGCATCGGAGCGGGCAATCTTGCAGTTGTTCAACCGAACACCAGCCAACACGTTTTCACGAATAGACATAGTAGGGAATGGGTTAGGGCGCTGGAAAACCATGCCCACCTGTGAACGCACCAAAACGGGGTCTACACCTTTAGCGTAGAGGTCATCGCCATCGAGCATGACCTTGCCTTCAACGCGTGCACCGGCAATAACCTCGTGCATACGGTTGAGGGTGCGGAGGAAAGTTGACTTACCGCAACCAGAGGGACCAATGAACGCGGTGACGGAGCGGGGCTCAATAGTCATGTTGACATCTTCAACCGCCAGGAAGTCGCCGTAATATACGTTGAGATCCTCAACATCAATGCGCTTAGACAATGTTTTATCCTTTACTCAAGAATTTGTGGAATAGCTGAGCTATCGAAATCTATTGGGGTTTTACCGGTGATTCTAGCGGCCGGTTTTAGGTGCGAATGCCTTAGCGATGGCTCGTGCAGTCAGGTTCAGAAGCATCACAATCAAAATTAGAATCAACGCAGCTGCCCATGCTCGGGTTTCAGAAACCTGAGGCGAGGTGGGGCTGGTCGGAGTCATGATCTGATAGTAGATGTAGGTGGGCAGGGTTGCCATCCATCCGCTGAAAGCGTTGAAGTTGATGGAGTTGACGAATCCAGCAGTCACCAGAATGGGAGCAGTTTCACCAATCACACGTGCGATTGCCAGAGTAACGCCAGATGCGATACCTGAGATTGCGGTGGGGATAACTACCTTCATAATGGTGCGCCATTTACGTACGCCCAGCGCGTAGGATGCTTCGCGCAATTCGTTCGGCACAATACGTAGCATTTCTTCAGCGTTGCGTACCACGGTAGGAACCATCAGAACCGATAGCGCTACTGCAGCTACAAAACCGGTACGAGTTGAAGGGCTGCCGGTTGCGAAGGCAAAGAACGACGCCGCGAACAAACCAGCCACGATTGAAGGGATACCCGTCATCACGTCAACGAAGAAGGTGATAGCCCGACTGAGCGGTCCACCGGTTGCATATTCCACCAAGTAGATAGCGGTGAGCAATCCGATGGGAACCGAAATGATGGTGGCTAGCGCAGTGATTTCCAAGGTGCCGATAATCGCGTGGTAGATACCACCGAGTATGGGCTGATCGCCGGCAGCGGTCTTGTTATCGACGACGCCGGTAACACCGTTCATGGAGGTAGTCAGCAGATTGCCAGAAAGACCGGGGATTCCCTTGGAGAGAACAGTCCAGAGAACTGAAACCAAAGGAATCAGAGCGATGAGGAAGGTACCGTACACCAGGAAGCGGGCGAAAGCATCGCTGCCCTTTCGGCGTCCTTCAATTATGCCAATGAGAATTGGCCCGGCGATCACAAAGATGAGTCCGGCGAAAAGCGCCCAGGTTGCCACCGAGAATCCGATGAGTGCGGAAAGAGCCGCGCCCAAGATAATAGCTGCCAACCCCACCACGGGGGTCAACCATTTGGGAGCCTGTCCGCTGGTAAAGCGGGAAGAAGTTACTGCTGCTGAGCTCATGTTTAGTTAGCTCCTGAGAATTCTTTGTAGCGGCTGGTGATCATACGAGCAATCACGTTGACGATCAAGGTGATGACAAACAGCACCAGACCGGCGGCGATAAGCTCGGACATGCGCAATCCGTATGCTTCAGGGAAGTTCAAGGCGATTTCCGAAGCGAAAGTCTGGTTGCCGGATTGGATAAGGGAAGCGTTGAGCGGGCCGGATGCAAGCACCAGGGTAACTGCCATCGTCTCGCCCAAAGCACGACCAAGAGCCAACATGACGGATGAAACGATACCGGTACGGGCGAAGGGGAAAACAGTCATCTTCACCATTTCCCAGCGAGTAGCGCCCAGACCCAACGCCGCTTCTTCCTGAAGTTTGGGAGTCTGAATAAAAATTTCACGGCACATTGAAGTGATGATGGGCAGAATCATGATGCCCAGAACGATGCCGGCGGTCAAGATAGTTTTACCGGTTTGCGAAGCAGGGCCGGCAAAAATGGGTAGCCAGCCGAAGTAAGCAGCGAGCCAGTCGTAGAAAGGCACAATCTTGGGTGCCAGCACTGCCGCGCCCCATGCACCGAAGATAACCGAAGGAATCGCTGCCAAAAGGTCAATAATGTAACCGATGGTCTTAGCGAATCGGCGGGGTGCATAGTGGGAAATGTAGAGCGCCACGCCAATGCCCACCGGAGTAGCAATCAACAAAGCAATGGCCGATGCAATGAGAGTACCAATGGTCAGAGGCCAAATATATTTCAGGAAGCTACCTGCAGTAAGTTCTTCGGCATTTGCAGAAAATACCGGTAGCGCCTGCGCTACAAGGAAGATTGCAACTGCAGCGAGAACAACGAGGATGAGAATGCCTGCGCTCAGGGAGATACCCGAGAAAATTTTATCTGCTGCCGGGTTGCCTACGTCGGGAAGTTCTTTAGAGCTATTACGACGGGTGCTCGGCCCGTTCGGTGAATCAGAAGTAATTGACATATCTGGTTGATGCCTTTTGTCCTTAGAACGAATGTCTCAATCCTGACTTCAGCTAGTGAGCCCATGAGTTTATTCGTTGATGTGGTTTCTCTCTGTATGCTTCGCGGCGTAATCCGCGGTGTCCCCTCAACGCCGTGTACGGTGCAGCCTGGTTCTAAGAACTCGGCCACACCGTACTGTTTGGAGATTACTAGCCAGCAACCTTTACTGCGTCAATTGCCTTCTTCGCATCTTCACGCAAGGTGTCAGTTAGAGGAGCTGAGTGAGCTGAATCAGCTGCAGTCTTCTGACCATCTTCGGAGATGACGTAGTTTTCGTATGCCTTGACGAGGTCAACAGTTTCCTGGTTGTCGTACTGTGAGCAAACGATGTGGTAGGAAACGAGCACTACAGGGTAAGCGCCAGCTTCTTCAGGGGTGCGGTTGATGTCCAGGGACATATCGTTAGCGTGCATGCCGCCAACCTTTTCTGAAACCTCAACAGTCTTTGCTGCAGCTTCAGGTGAAAGCTCCACGTATTCCTCACCTGACTTCACCTTGACCTTACCCAAGTCGCCCACTGCTGAAGCATCAGCGTAGGTGATTGCACCCTCGGTAGATGTGGTGGTAGAAACGACGCCGGAGGTACCCTTGTTGGATTCACCTGCGTAATCTGAAGGCCAGTTGCCGTCTGCTTCCTTATCCCAAGCACCGTTGGATGCCTTAGCCAAGTACTCGGTGAAGTTCTCGGTGGTACCAGAATCGTCAGAGCGGTGGACTACGGTGATGTTGGTATCAGGAAGGTCAACGCCGTCGTTCTGCTTCTTGATAGCATCGTCGTTCCACTTCTTAATGTCACCCTTGAAAATCTTTGCGATGGTCTCGCCATCCAGGTTCAAGGAATCAACACCGGGAAGGTTGTAAGCGATAGCGATAGGCGAAATGTAAACAGGAATATCGATTGCGCCTTCAGGGCCGCACTTCTCTTTGGACTGCTCGTATTCATCAGAGGAAAGGTGAGCATCCGAACCAGCGAACTGAGCACCGCCAGCAAGAAGAGCCTTACGACCTGCACCCGATCCATCGGGTGAGTAGTTTACGGTTGCCTTGGAGTTGGAGGAGGTGAAGCCAGCTTCCCACGCATCAATTGCAGCCTTCTGAGAAGAAGCACCGATGCCCTTCAAAGAACCGGAGATGTTTGAGTCAGATGCTTTATCACCGGTAGAAGTGCCGGTTGCGTTATCTGAACCGCATGCTGAAAGAGCGAGCATGCCAATGAGTGCAAGAGAACCAGCGCCTGCGAATGCCTTAGTCTTCAAGAAAATTTCCTTTACAACGAGCCGAGTGAGGAAGCACGCCGTCGGCTCCCCTCATGTGTGAAATGCCCGAATAATGAATTCTTTCGGACCCTACAACGTTTGACTCTATGAGTGAAAGGTAGCCTGTTTTAGAGGGAGAGGTAAATAGAAAGTTAACTCTGAGAGACGTTTAACAACGTTCAATAGTCCTTATTCAGGAACCTCTGCCTAGACTTAAAGCTATGAGCCTCGATGAAACCAAATCTGACTTTGGACAACAAATCGCCACTCGTTTTCATGAAGGCATGACGCGCGTTCGGCAGGGGTTTTTTCAGTCCTTGCAAATTGTTGTTTCAGGAATTGGTGCATATGCTTTCGCCCATTCCGTGCTGGGACATCATGAACCAATCTTCGCGGCAACAGCAGCAATCGTTTCTCTGGGCTACGTGCGAGGCGCCACTCATTCTCGACGAATGCTTGAAGTAACAATCGGAGTGACACTCGGAATTTTTATCGGCGATTTGCTGATGCTGTTACTCGGTCGAGGGATCTGGCAAGCGGCTGTGGTTCTATTTCTTTCCATTCAAATAGCCCGCTTTTTAGATAACGGCATCATCTTTACGATTCAGATGGGGCTTCAATCCTGTCTTGTGGTGCTAATGGTTCCCACATCAGATGGTGTCTTTGCCCGAAGTGTCGATGCTATTGTGGGTGGTCTCTTCGCTTTCTTGCTAATGTTTTTCTTCCCCAAAGATCCCAGGGCAGAACCACGCACGAACCTACAAAAGCTCTCCGAATCATTTGCAGATGTATTACGAAACTCTGCAGAATCTATTGATCGCTACGACTGGGATAAAGCTCAGTCGGCGCTAGAGCAAGCGCGTAGCTTGGAACCACTTTATGAAGCGGCCAAGGGCGATGTCATTACCGCTAAAGGTATGGCTAAGCTTTCGATGCTAGGTAGAAGATACCGCGAAGAGCTAGATGAATACTCAAACATTCTCACTGGATTAGATTTGGCAATTCGCAACACACGCGTGTTGAACAGGCGGATGGCATCGACGATTAATCATGTACGGATATCTCAAGATGCTATTGAATCTATTTCCGATGTCTTACGACAGATTTCAGTAGCTGTCGCAGATTTAGGGGAAGTTTTCTACCTCTCAGATCAGAAAGATAGAGCAGCACTTCGCCTTCGGGTGAGACGAACATTAAGTGGCGTTAGTAGCACCCTAGAGCCTAGTCTCATGGGTGTGAAAACGTTAGAAGCTGAATCGCTGGTGCTGATGCTACGACCACTAGTTACTGATCTTTTGGAAGCCACGGGCTTGAACCACAAGGATGCCTCTAAGTTGCTGATTCCGCTGGGCGAATCCATGACCGAACATGCTCCTCGCACCAACAAGATAAAGCGCGTTGAGCAAACATCACGCGTTGTAAATACTTTTAACGAAGAAGACAACACTGAAAATCTCAAGCCAGATGACACACGAGCGCTCAACATCGTTCTTAGAAAACAGCAAGAGAAACCTCTTGATGATGAATAAGAGACTTCTTTTCTGCCTTCCGAAAAAGAGCCTTATCTAGATATTTTTCTCACCTACGATAAACCTATGAGTCCTCGCAAAACTTCTAAAACCGCCAACACCTACCGGTGCACCGAATGTGGCTGGACCACCGCCAAATGGGTAGGTAGGTGTGGTCAATGCCAGCAGTGGGGAACCGTTGAAGAAAAAGGCGGCTCAATAGTCGCTAAAACAACTGCGGCGTCATCTGTGCAATCCCCTGCTCAACCCATTGCTCAGGTGGATTCCACCATCGCCCAATACATGGGCACGGGAAACTCAGAATTTGACCGTGTGCTCGGTGGAGGCTTAGTCCCCGGTGCGGTTATCTTGATGGCAGGTGAGCCCGGCGTTGGTAAATCAACTCTGTTGCTCGACGTCGCAGCTACTTTTGCGCGCAATCCGGGGCAACAAAAATCCCGAGACGTCCTGTACATCACCGGTGAAGAATCTGCAGCGCAAGTGAAATTGCGTGCCGATCGCATTGGAGCAGTAGCAGAGACTCTTTACTTAACCTCAGAAACTGATTTGGCTACGGCGCTGGCGCATATTGAGCAGGTCAATCCCGCGCTCCTCATCGTGGACTCTGTCCAGACCCTTGCGTCCGGTGAAGTTGAAGGTTCAGCTGGCGGTGTAACTCAGGTGCGGGAAGTCGCAGCTTCTATTATCTTCGTGGCAAAAGCACGCAACATGTGCACTCTTTTGGTCGGACACGTCACCAAAGAAGGAACCATTGCTGGCCCCCGTCTCTTGGAGCATCTGGTGGACGTCGTCTGCCAGTTTGAGGGCGATAAGCACTCCGCAATTCGTATGTTGCGAGCTATCAAGAACCGTTTTGGCCCTACCGATGAAGTCGGCTGCTTCGATATGCACGAAGACGGCATCGCGCCCGTCACCGACCCGTCCGGGCTGTTCGTCTCCCGCACTCCGCACCCGGTAGCTGGGACGTGCGTGACGGTCACGATGGAAGGACGGCGCCCTCTCCTTGCCGAGATTCAAGCTCTTCTTGACCAATCGGCAACTCCGCAACCTCGCCGAGCCACCTCTGGTCTTGATAACGCACGCATCTCCATGCTCCTAGCGGTTCTGCAAAAACGCGCGGGGTTCAATGTGGGCAAACTCGATTGCTACATTTCTACCGTGGGTGGCGCCAAAATTTCCGAGCCAGCAGCCGACCTTGCCGCTGTCATGGCGCTTGCCTCGGCGGCACAGGACAAGCCGCTCCCCCGCAAGCTTGCAGTCTTTGGTGAGGTTGGACTAGCAGGAGAGGTACGTGCGGTTCCAGGCATCCGCCAACGCATTGCAGAGGTCGGCAGGTTGGGATTCACTCACGTTATCGTTCCAGCGTCTCCTAACGGTGTGGGAGAAGTCCCCGCTAATGTATCGGTCAGAGAAGTAGCGTCTCTCCCCGAAGCTCTAGCGCTTCTCTTTCCGCAAGGTAAAAACTAACCGCCAGCTCAGCATCACAAGAATTTTTGTCTGAACATTGCATTCCCTGCCTTAAACTAAGAAGGTGCTGACTGTTTATAGTGATTCTCTGATGAAAACTATTGCCCGAATCGCTCCGGGTACTGAACTGCGTGAAGGTCTAGAAAGGATCCTGCGTGGTCATACCGGTGCGCTCATTGTTCTGGGCAATGACAAAACAGTTCAGTCCATTTCTTCTGGTGGTTTTGCCATTAATACCGAGTTCTCAGCAACCCGTGTGAGGGAACTCGCCAAAATGGACGGCGCGATTATCTGTGATAAAGAAGCCACCATGTTATTGAACGCTGGTGTGCAGCTTCTGCCCGATCCCAGTATCGAAACCCATGAGTCGGGCACCCGACATCGAACTGCAGAGCGAGTGGCACGACAAACCGGGTTCCCCGTTATTTCCGTTAGTTCCTCGATGTCCCTGATTTCTGTCTACGTCAATGGTCTCCGATACACGGTTGAAGACACCCAATCGTTAATGAGCCGCGCTAACCAGGCTATTCAGACTCTTGAGTCTTATACCAATCGGTTAGAACAGGTTTTGCAGTCGCTCTCATCTTTAGAAATCGAAGCTAACGTAACGATGAAAGATGTCGCCACCACCCTGCAACGCATGGAGATGGTACGCCGAATCTCAATCGAAGTGGGGTTCTACATTCTGGAACTGGGTACCAGCGGACGCCTCATTGCTCTTCAGCATGAAGAACTTACCCGCCCTGAAATGCCCGACACAGAAATCATCTTGCGCGATTACCTCACCTGCGAAGAACTCGACGAAGGCGCCGTACAGAGCGCAGTAGAGAAACTTCAAAAACTTGACGATAAAGACATCGTAGATCTTTCCATCATCGCTCAAACCGTTGGACTTGCTGGGACCGACCTTGATTCGGCCCTCTCTCCCCGCGGCTTCCGTCTCCTTGCTGACGTAAAAACAATGCCGGGTGCCGTCGTCGAGCGCCTGGTAGAGCAGTTCGACGGACTGCAAGGTCTGATGGCCGCTAATTTGGATGAACTCAAGGCTGTAGACGGCATCGGTGAACATCGTGCCCGAACCATCCGGGAATCTCTCTCACGGATGGCGGAGTCTTCTCTATTCGAACGCTTTATGTAATTCTGAAGAGGTTATAGAAAAGGGGGAGGTGCTCAGATGAGCACCTCCCCCTTTTCATTCTTTCCTCCCAAGAAGAAAGGTAGTCAGCTCTAACCGGTGACTACGATGCGAGTAGGCTCCGATGCAACACCGTTGACGGTGGCAGTTGCCCAGTAATATCCCGGCTTAATAGTCTGATTAGTACCGCAACCCAAAGCGTTGAGTTTACGATCCCAAGTGATTACCTTGGTCTCGGTCGCTCCAGCAGCGAGCTCTGCTTCAGGAGTGGATTCTTTCTGGCACTGGGCTAGGTTGAAGACCTGGGCGGGACCGGAGGTGATGTTGATGTCTACCTGGGGCGCTTCACCGCCTACCAAGCAGGGATCGCCAGCAGTGTTGGTGTAAGTAACTGCCAGTGCAGGGTTCTGACCTGCCGCGTAAGTTTTCTGGTCAGCACTCAGAGTTACATTCAAGTTCTGCGCGGTGCAAGCAGTAGCTACTGCGGGGGTAGTTTCCTCGGGGGCAGGGGTAGCAGTTTCGGAAGGCTCAGCAGAAGGGGTCGCTGATTCACTCGCTGCCGCGATGTCTGTTGCCGAGGCTGAAGGATCAGAAGACTCACTTGCAGATGCGGAAGAGTTTTCTGAAGCAGATGCTGAAGCGCTAGCAGAAGAAGAAGCCGATTCTGAGGGGCGTTCACTAAAGTCGCTAAAGGGCTCAGCCGAGCTTGACGCGGTAGCTACGGTTGCCGCGTCGTTTTCGTTATTATTTCCACTCATGGCTCTCACCATGGCGACGATGCCCCAAATAAGGAGGAGCAAAACGAGCAAAAGCGCAGCAAGTGCGAGGAGGCGACGACGGCGATACACATCAGGGGAAGGTTCGGTAGCGACGCTAGAGACTTCTTCATAATCGTTTTCAGACATGTGTATAGAGTACCTGTTTTTTCAGGCGTTCGAGACAACTATTCGCTATCTTTACTTGAAATCATCTAAGGTATTGAAGTGGCTTCTTCTTCGACAAAATCCCAACTCAACCAGCAAAAAGTTATATACCTTCATCAGAATATAATTGAGTGGTTTGAACGCTTTGCCCGTGACCTTCCATGGCGCGCAGAAGACCGCACAGCATGGGCTGTGATGGTCAGCGAATTCATGTTGCAACAGACTCCAGTAGTCCGTGTTTTGCCCATCTGGAAGACATGGATGGAACGCTGGCCCACCCCTGCCGATTTAGCTGCAGCCGACTCGTCGGAAGTCGTCCGAGCATGGGGGCGACTGGGATACCCCAGACGCGCTCTGCGGCTTCACGCCGCCGCCCAGGCCATTGTTGAGAAACACGACGGACAGGTGCCTGCTTCCTACGAAGATTTACTGGCTTTACCCGGAGTAGGCTCCTACACCGCTGCCGCCATTACCGTTTTCGCTTTCGGGGGTCGAGCCACAGTAATTGATACTAATATTCGCCGCGTCCATGCACGCGCAGTATTGGGTAAAGCGCTCCCCTCAAAATCGCTCACTGCCGCTGAAACACGTTTAGCTGAAGCACTCATGCCAGATGGTCTAGAGGAATCAGTGCTCTGGAACGCCGCCACCATGGAGCTAGGAGCCCTTATCTGCACCGCGAAGTCTCCTCAATGCGAAGCCTGCCCTGTTCAGGCAGAATGCGCCTGGATACTGGCCGGCAAGCCTGAACCCGACTATGTACCTCGCGGACAAGCATGGGCGGGCACCGATCGCCAACTCCGCGGAGCCATGATGGCGGTACTGCGCGAAGCCACAGGTCCTCTACCTCGGGACTTCTTACTCTCCCCCGCTACCGCAGATTTGAAATACCCTGACGAAAATGTTCCAGCACTAGAAAACCTCAAAAAGCTAAATTCTCCAACTGACCAGGTTATCCGCTGCTACAACGGACTAATTTCAGATGGGCTAGCTCAAGAACGCGATGGCAAGGTTTCGCTCTAGAGCTCTAAAATCATGCGGGTATTGCCCAACGTATTAGGGCAATAAGTCACTCCCTCTGTGGCAAGTAGCACGCCTGACTCTGCAAGAGGGTAACGAGCTGATTGGCCAGTCGAAGGAACATCGTAAACAAGGGCGGGGGTAAACCTTAGTTGGCTTATTCCTTCCTGTCATAGATAAGACCCTCATAAAAAACTCGAACTGGGAAAAAGCATTCTCGACGAGGGGCTTTGACACACCCCGCCCATCTGCCACAGTAAAGAAGTATCTCCTCTGCTCAGTATCTTTCAGAATATTCAAAACACGGTCAAGCGCCATTCCTGTAAAATGCTCTCTCAACTTTATGCCTATAAGTAAAGCCGCTGCCTTTTCAGCATCATATTCTGCCTGTTCCAACAAATTTTGGTATTGTTCCCAAAGCTCATTGCCCTTTACCTCAATAACAACGCCCGCATTAAGAAGATAGAAAAAGTCTTGAGCATCTTTATAATTGCCTTCCTGCTGGCGCATATCCCAAGCAATAATTTTCAAACCCAACATGCAATCTATCGTAGGTATGCGAACTGAAATTTGAGGGTCAGCAGAAAGCTCTACTATTTCTGAGAATCGATATGCTTCTTCATGCCCTGTAACGTCCCATTCTGCTTCCCTGTGTCTGAAGAGAGTTCCAACAGAAGATGTGCCGAAGGGCAAGATATCCACATCAGTACCATTGAGAACACGGCAAGTAATTCGGTTTCCTTCTTTTGGTCCAGATTTTCTACCTACCGCTTCTAAATGTTCGAGAAAAGTTTCTTCAGCTACCACAAGTGCGCTGAAGTCTACATCCTGGGTACTCCTTGGCGCTTCAAAACCGGCTTTCACACAAATATAAATATCCCTGACGTAAGAACCAATCATCATATATTGATGGGTTCCAAAAACTGCATCTAGTTCCCGAACCAGGAGAGAAAGGTAGGCAAATACATCTTGTATAGGTGACTCTTTAAAACTCTTCAAATTCCACTCTTAGTTTTTCTGCAATTTCGATTTGTCGACTATCCTGAGTGGCTAAAACATCTGCATATATCAAAAGTTTCGGCGTTTTATTGTCGCCCAGTGGATTGTTCCAGAATTGTTCTCGCAACAGAGTGTTTCCATGTGCGTCTGGAATTAGACGGAATTTCATTATGACTTCGCGCCAGGGGTAGTGCCCATACAGCAATGTATTTTCAGGTGCGATTCCGAGTCCGTGTAAAGCCAGAGCATTTTCACCACTCATCGAATAGCGGCTCAAATTTTCGTCTTCGATTACTTCGCGCCACTCTTTTGGAGTAGGCCCTTGGACTCGACGCGTCTTAAGTTTGGGAATGAGCTCAGTTATATAATGTTCAATCCAGCGCTGCTGCAACTGACGCATGTTTCTAAATCGCCGGTGTCGTCCTTCGACACTTAGGTAACCTTCTTGCACCAAATCTTTGAGTGTATTCGAGACAGCTCCAATGGAGACACCTGCAGCGTCCGCTATTTCTCTCACCGTTGAGTTGAGAAGTTCCTCCCAGACAAGCAAGACAAAGATAATCTTCAAACCTGTAGCTTTAAAGGCTCGAGACTTACCAATTGTGCCATAGGAAGGAACGGACTTGGGGCGGCCTTCCACCCAAATTCTCGTTCCTGGTACATCAATCCAAGCATTGCCCGAAGCATCGATAAAATTTAGCTTTTGATCCCGTAACCATTCATGCATCGAACGAGAGACATAAGGTAAACACAGAAGGTAATCACTTTCTTCAATGGAATTATCTTTATGAGAGAGCCCTCCAACCTCTAATAAAAACAGGAACGCGTTTACGCTGTTTTTTGTGCTGTCTCGATACTCCCTAAGCAAAGGAAGAAGTGTTCCATCACCTTGTTCAGATTCTAAGGTGCTCAATCCCAAATCTTTAAGACGCTCCTCGATCTGCTCTGCCCATCCAGGTTCGTTCACATTTTTCATATGTTCATAATATGTGAACAAATTATTTTTGTGAACAAAAAAGGGGGAACCCCGCATTATTGCGGAGCCCCCCTCTACACGCAGAGAACTACCTATTCAGTATCTTCGCCAGTCTTGGGAAGATCAATATGAGCGCTCTTCTCTTCAGAAGAATCTGCCTGCTCTTCTTCCGCCTTGTGCTCGGCAGCTTCGTTAGCTACCTGAGCTTGAGGTTCTGCGGGGATAATTTCGTCGTCCTTATTTTCATAAGCCGAGAAATCCATTGCAGATTCATCCATCTCACTCATCGGCTGGGATGAGAAAGTGAACTTCGCCGAATCACCCTCACCTTCGGCGTCAACGGTGATCTTGTCTCCCGCCTTGATTTCACCGAACAGAATCTTTTCAGAGAGAACATCTTCGATATTGCGCTGCATTTCGCGGCGAAGCGGACGGGCGCCCATCGAGGGATCATAGCCCTTGGTGGCCATCAGAATCTTGGCAGAGTCGGTGAGCTCGATGCTCATGTCCTGCTCTGCAAGACGCTTAGCCAAGCGTCCTACGAAGAGATCGACAATCTGCAAGATTTCCTTTTCGGAAAGCTGCGGGAACACAATGATGTCGTCAACGCGGTTGAGGAACTCGGGGCGGAAGTGCTCCTTGAGGTCCTCCATCACACGAGCCTGCATACGCTCATAGTCACCGCTGGGATCGCCGCCACCCTGGAAACCAACGGGAACCTTGCGAGCCATGTCGCGTGAACCCAGGTTGGTGGTCATGATGATAACGGTGTTCTTGAAGTCCACTACGCGCCCCTGGGAGTCGGTCAAACGACCGTCTTCGAGAATCTGGAGAAGGGAGTTGAAGAGATCAGCGTGTGCCTTTTCAACCTCATCGAACAGGACGACGGAGAAGGGCTTGCGACGAACCTTTTCGGTCAGCTGGCCTCCTTCTTCGAAGCCGACGTATCCGGGAGGCGCACCGAACAGACGTGAAACGGTGTGCTTTTCCTGGTACTCGGACATATCCAAGGTAATGAGCGCTGATTCGTCGCCAAAGAGGAACTCTGCCAGCGACTTCGCAAGCTCAGTCTTACCTACACCGGTGGGACCAGCGAAGATGAATGAGCCGCCGGGGCGGTTCGGATCTTTCAGACCTGCACGGGTACGGCGGATGGCACGTGAAAGCGCCTTGATAGCGTTTTCCTGACCGATGACGCGCTTGTGCAGCTCGTCTTCCATCTTGAGCAGGCGACCGGATTCTTCTTCGGTGATCTTGTAAACAGGGACACCGGTAGAAGCAGCAAGAACTTCAGAAATGACCTCGGGAGTTACCTCACCGAAAGCATCGCCGTTAGCGCGCCATGCCTTTTCTTGTTCATCCTTTTCCTGGATAAGCTTCTGTTCCTTATCGCGAAGGTCAGCGGCCTTCTCGAATTCGTTAGCCGCGATTGCAGCTTCCTTCTGGGACTTCAGCTTAGAAATGCGTTCTTCGAGAACCTTGATTTCAGGAGGAGCGGTCATGCGCTGAATACGCAGACGTGCGCCTGCCTCATCAATGAGGTCTACTGCCTTATCGGGCAAGAAACGATCGGAGATGTAGCGAGCCGAAAGGTTGACTGCAGATTCCAACGCTTCGTCAGAGATGGAAACACGGTGGTGTGCCTCGTACTTATCGCGGACACCCTTGAGAATCTCGACGGCGAGAGCCTGCGAAGGCTCATCAACCTGAATGGGCTGGAAACGACGCTCAAGTGCGGCGTCCTTCTCAATGTGCTTACGGTACTCGTCCAAAGTGGTTGCACCAATGGTCTGAAGCTCACCACGAGCCAGCATAGGCTTGAGGATTGATGCGGCGTCGATGGCGCCTTCAGCGGCACCTGCGCCCACCAGGGTGTGGATTTCGTCGATGAAAAGAATGATGTCACCGCGAGTGCGGATTTCTTTAAGAACCTTCTTCAAGCGCTCTTCGAAATCACCGCGGTAGCGGGAACCTGCCACCAATGAGCCCAAGTCCAAGGTGTAAAGGTGCTTGTCTTTGAGGGTCTCTGGAACGTCACCATGAACGATGGACTGTGCCAAACCTTCAACTACAGCGGTCTTACCTACACCAGGCTCACCGATGAGTACAGGATTGTTCTTGGTACGGCGGGAGAGCACCTGCATAACGCGCTCTTGTTCATTGCCGCGACCAATAACCGGATCTAGCTTGCCTTCACGCGCTGCTGCGGTGAGGTTGGTGCCGAACTGATCGAGGATGGCGGAGCCAGCAGGGGTTCCTTCTTTAGACTGGCCAGCGCCGACGCCTGCAGTCTCTTTGCCTTCACCGTTACCGGGGTAACCAGAAATCATATCAGTGACAGTCTGGCGAACCTTTGCTGGTTCTGCACCCAGTTTGGAAAGAACTTGATTAGCTACACCTTCATTGGCGCGAACCATACCGAGAAGGATGTGTTCAGTTCCGATGTATCCGTGGTTCAGCTGAATAGCTTCCCGCATTGAAAGTTCGAGAACCTTCTTTGCGCGCGGAGTAAAAGGAATATGACCGCTGGGAGCCTGAGGACCAGAACCAATAATGTCCTGAACCTGCTCTCGCACGGCGGTCAAGGTAATTCCCATGGATTCAAGCGCACGAGCGGCGATGCCTTCGCCCTCATGGATTAAGCCCAGCAGGAGGTGTTCCGTGCCGATATAGTTGTGATTGAGCATGCGCGCTTCTTCCTGCGCAAGAACCACCACGCGCCGCGCACGGTCGGTAAATCGTTCAAACATTGAACACTCCTAACAAATCTAACGTTAGGAAAAAGATTACTTGGGTTTGAGGGGGAAAACTCTACTGTTCGCACGGGGTGAAAGCTCTCTGCTGGCGTATTCTGCCCTCAGCTTTCAGCATGGTTCAGAAATGCCGCTGAGATAACACCGCAGAGTATTTGTTAAATTAACACAGCTATTGAGGTGGAGACTCCAAGTAAATGTATAGAATAATGACAATTCAATTTGCCGCCATAAATGGGGACGAATTTGAGAAAATTTAATTTAGCAATAGTCAGAGTTGAAAAAATGAGCCAATAAATTTAAGTAAATTCCGCATATAAACCTACCGGTCCACTCGACTAAACCGCCCCCCATCTTTCCTACGCAAAAGGAGGGGGCAAGCTTTTGCTCGCCCCCTCCTTTTCAGATTTAAAGATTAGTTCTGCTTCTGAGCTGCATAGTACTTATCCTGAATATCCTGGTGAATACGACCGCGCTCGGAAACGTCGTAACCATTATCCTTAGCCCACTGACGAATCAATGCAGTTTCAGGGTTACGCTTAGTCGCGCCAGTGTTACGTGAACCGGCAGGACGACCAGGGGTGCGTGCGCCCTGAACACGACGAGCTTTCGTCGCAAAGGGGCGAATAGCATCACGCAGACGTGCAGCGTTTGCGCTAGAGAGATCGATCTCGTACTGGCCGCCGTCTAGACCAAACCGAACCGTCTCTTCTGCGGGGCCACCATCAAGATCATCTTCAAGGATAATCTTTACCTTCTGAGCCATTTTATTTCTCCTGAGTTTAAGACAAAGCTATAACTGCCGAATTGAGAGAGGATATTTTTCAAAATACGACTCTTGGTCACTAGCATGAGTAACATCGACAAATTTAAGCTAAATTAGCTTCTTGATTTCTATAATATATCAATAATCTATTATTCGGAGAAATCAGGATATAACTTTAAAACTTATTCATATTTGAATCCTTAGAAGATTTTTCTCCGCTCTCTTTGCCAAATGGATTCTTAGTTCCTTCTGAGCGCTTCACATTTTCATACCACTGCGCAGCGTCGTCCTGCATTTCTCGCTGAACCGTGCGTTCAGTACGATCGGCACGCGTAATCCAACGCAAAATCAAATACAACAGGATGCCGGCGCACACCGAGGGAATAATTGCGATGATGTAGTCCATACCAACTCACTTACCTTAGACGGGTACTGTTCAACCATAATGCGAAAACCTCAAAAACGCGGCTTCAGAAATGAACTGCAACGTTTTTGAGGTTTTCTCTCTCAGACTTTTAGCTACTCAGCCTCAGGCTTCATGAGCGGGAAGAGAATAGTCTCACGGATGCCTACGCCGGTGAACAGCATAATCAGGCGGTCAATGCCCAAACCGATACCGCCCATCGGAGGAGCACCATGCTCTAACGCACGCAAGAAATCTTCATCAAGTTGCATTGCTTCGTCATCGCCAGCTGCTGCCAGGCGGGACTGCTCGGTCAAACGCTCGCGTTGCACCACGGGGTCAATGAGCTCGGAGAATGCAGTACCGCGCTCCATACCGCCGATAATGAGGTCCCAGGCCTCGATAACGCCCGGCTTATCGCGGTGAGGGCGAGCCAACGGCTGTGCCGACGGTGGGTAATCGTAGACGAAGGTGGGGTTCAGCAGAGTAGGCTCCACAATCTCACCAAACAACTCAACTACCAGCTTCTCGGCGTCCCACTTCGGGTCAATCTGAATCTCATGCTTCTGCGCGATTTCTCGCAGAGTGTCAGCGGGAGTCTCAGGAGTAATTTCCTGACCTACCGCCTCTGAAAGACCGGGGTAAACCGAGAGCCATTTCCATTCGCCTCGCAAATCGATGGTTCCCTTATCGGTCTCAATTTCATAGATACCCAAAGCATCTGCGCAGGTCATAATAATTTCCTGCATACGCTCTGCCATCACAAACTGGTCTGCATACGCTTCGTAGCATTCCAAGGTGGTGAACTCGGGGCTATGGGTCGAATCAATGCCTTCGTTACGGAACACACGACCGATTTCGTATACACGTTCCAGCCCGCCCACAGCTGCACGCTTGAGGAACAGCTCGGTTGCAATGCGCAAGGTCATGTTCTGATCAAAAGCATTCAGATGGGTCTCAAACGGACGTGCCGAGGCGCCACCGTGCACCAGCTGAAGAATGGGTGTCTCCAACTCGATATAACCGTGGTTGTTGAGAACGTCGCGAACCATTTGAGTAATCTTTGCACGCTTGACGACGATGTCGCGGGCTTCCTGGCGCACCATCAAATCGAGGTAACGCTGGCGAATCCGAGTTTCATCGCTCAGATCGCTGTGGAGATTAGGCATAGGACGTAACGCCTTAGACGCCATCTGCCAGCTATCTGCCATCACAGAAAGTTCGCCACGGCGCGATGAAATTACTTCACCGTGTACGAAAACGTGATCGCCCAGGTCAACGAGAGATTTCCAGTCGGTCAGAGCTTCTTCACCCACACCAGCGAGGGAAATCATCGCCTGAATTCGGGTTCCATCGCCCTGCTGGAGCGAGGCAAAGCAGAGCTTACCGGTATTACGAACGAAAACCACGCGACCTGAAATGCCCACGATGTCACCGGTGGTGTCATCAGCTTCCAGCTTGCCGTCATATTGCTCACGGATTGACGCGATCGTGCGGGTTACGGGCACACCTACGGGGTATGCTTCACGACCTGATTCGAGCAGTTTCGCACGCTTTTCCAAGCGAATCTGCATCTGCTCGGACAGGTCTGAAATGGTCGGGGTTTCGGGCGTAGCGCCCTTGTCGTTCTTAGTCACGTATAAAGCCTATCGAAAGTTGATTAAGAGAATAATTTTAGTGCAGTTCCATGTTGTCAATGAGGCGAGTTTCACCCACATAGGCGGCAACGAGTGCAAGAACCTGCTGCGAGTTCTCCGTAGGCGTCTCAAACGTCATGGGGTCAACTACTTCGAGGTAGTCCAGGCGGATCCCCGGAGTCGAATTAATTTTTTCGCGAGCCATATCCAAATCGCTCTCGCTGATTCGACCGGTAATTTCTTTTTCACGTAGCAGTGCAAGGGTGCGGGATAGCACGAGCGCGTTTTCTCGCTCCTCGGAACTCAAATATTGGTTGCGAGAAGACAGCGCCAAACCATTATCCTCACGCACAATCGAAACAGGTTTAATAATCACCGAATGGTTGAAATCATGAACCATACGCTGAACCAGAGAAAGCTGCTGAGCATCTTTCTGTCCAAAGTACGCATAGATAGAATGCTTTCCCCGAACTGCGGTAAGAATGTTGAAGAACTTATTGACCACAGTGAGCGCGCCGTCAAAATGTCCGGGGCGGGTTTTGCCCTCGAACATGGTGCCAAGCTTGCCTGAGGAAACAGTAATCAGGGGAGCGCCCGCGGGATACATCTCTTCAACAGCAGGTGCAAAAACTATATCTGCGCCAGCTTCGGTAGCGAGCGCGACGTCGTTTTCCAACTGACGGGGGTAGCGGTCAAAATCTTCGTTGGGACCAAACTGCAAGGGGTTCACAAATACGGAGACTAAAACGACCTCGTTCTGCTCGCGTGCGCGCCGAATAAGAGTTGCGTGCCCGTCGTGCAAAGCGCCCATGGTGGGTACAAACCCTAAAGAGGATTGCCCGGCAGGTGATTCCTCGGTTGCTTGAGCGTTGAGTTCCTGCTGGGTTTTTTTCAGTGCTTTACGCACTCGTTTTTGGAGCTCGTCAATTGTTCGGACGATGTAGGGACTATCAGTCACGGTGTGAGCGGTCCTTTCGTTGTGTGTACCAGAAAGTATTTTAGCCGTTGAGCGCGTTGATAATTTGCTCGAATTGTTCGTTCGAGAGAACTTTGCGCTCGTATGCTCGGATTGCGGTGGCTTTTGCTAGGGCAAGGTAGGCGGTGGTGATGTCGTCTGCTTTTTCTTCTTGGGAGTATCCCTGAAGTTCTTCGCGGTGGGTTCTGACGGTGTTGAAATCGCCGCGGGCGACGGGTCCTGTGAGAGCATTTTCTCCTGATGCCAGGGCGTTATCGAGGGCTGCTCGTAAGAGGGGCTCGATGTAGTGGGCTGGGTTGGGTATGCCGATGGATTCAAGAATTTGAAGGGATTGACCGGTGATAGTGACCAGGTGGTTTGAGGCATGGGCTAGAGCCGCATGATAGAGCGGTCTATCGCCTTCGGCAACGATAACTGGCTCCGCTCCCATTTCTACGGTGAGAGCTTGGGCAATGGGAAGGAAAGCTGCGGGACCGGTGACGGCAAAGCTGCAGTTCTTCAGGCGGGTGAGGTCGAGGGAGAGACCGGTTAATGTCATTGCCGGGTGAATTGCCAGCCCAACCGCACCTTTTTCGCGCGCTGGATCCAGGACGTTCGTGCCGTGGCGTCCGCTGGTGTGAATAATAATCTGCCCAGCCTGCCAGGCGTTAGTTTCTGCCAATCCGTTAACGAGTGCAGGTAGGGCATCGTCTGGAACTGCTAGGAGGACAACTTCTGAGCGCTCAACGATTTCAGGGATACTCAACACGGGTACGCCTGGAAGAAGGGCTTCTGCCCGTGTTTGTGATGCTTCTGAAACCGCGTGAACACCCACGATGGCGTGCCCGGCTTCTCGGAGTGCAGCACCGAGTACCGCACCTACTTTGCCCGCGGAAATAATTCCGATTCCCAGGCGTGCTGGTTTTGAAGAATTCACGGTCTCTACTTTACTCGCCTCCTTCATCCTGCAAATTGTACGTGCTCTGGGTTAATTTTCTTCACTCGTGTTAGTGGCTTAGTAACGAGCTAGGAGCTTCTTGGCATTGTCTCGATCGATATTCTTTGCCTGCGGAGTAATCTGTCCTTCGACCGAATGAAACTTCAGCGTTGCCAGCCCTGTCTTGCGCTGCAGTGGCCCGCAAGAGAGCTCAACCGATTGAATGCAGTCGTGGGGAACCACAGTCAGACGTCGAGTCAGTAGACCTCTGCGGATGAGTAAGAAAGTTGGGGTGAGCAGATAACCGTTGCGGCGATAAGTTAGCGGGTCAAACCAGCGGGAGGACGCCGGAGCGGGCGTGAATCCGTCGTCAGCTATAGTGCCAGAAAATACACGCGGGAATGTCTCCACCTCACTCTGCGCGTTCCAGCGCTGAGCAACTACCAGGGGCAGTACCTTTTTTATTTCCTCTTCGGTGGCAACCAGCATTAGGTTTGAACGGTGAACACTTTCTTCTTTGAGCTCTAGCCCGTATCCTGCCACGTTCATCGTAACCGTGAACCATCCCAGGCGTTTCCACAGCAGAGACTGTTTGATTTCTAAGGCTTGGATACGGCCGGTAGGGACAGACTGAGTAGTGGAGTTGGTGAGCCCCTTACGAATTTTCAGCCCTTCAGAGCTGTGGGAAATTCTGAAATTAAATCCCTGATTAAATTCATTCCATGCGGTAGTTACCGCCATCAAGACGATCGCTAGATTTCCGACAATGGCGCCCCAGATATTATCGCTCGCCCACACGAGTGTGCCAACGGAAACCGCTGTGAACAACAGAATGAACCAAATCTTGAGGTTCAGTAGAATCGACAGCACCAGACGCCCCACCGGTAGGCGGGTAAGCTGGCGCTCCTCCGTTGTTGTCGCTGACTCCGTTTCTTCAGCCGATGAATCCGCCGCTCTTGTGGTGGCAGGATCTGACACCGTATCCGTCTGTGCACCTACCTCCAACACCCCGCCGGATTTTGCTTCTCGAACCTTGCGCAAGAGACTACTGCGAAACTCATTCGCAACGGAGTGCTTGAGGTACTCAATCTTGAAAGCTGAATCGGTACCGTCAGCTACGTCCACCGTCACTTGGGAAAGCCCCAAGAGGCGGGGTAAAAACGGCCGCACAATATCAATAGATTGAATACGTTCAAGATTCACCGTGCGGTACTTCTTGGTCAAAAGCCCCGAGCGTCTATACACGGCGTCTGAACCCACCGCGAAAAAAGTAACAAACCAGCTCCAATAGATAAGAACCAAAGCCAGCAGAAATAACGGGATGGCGAGCTTAAAGAAAAAGGAGCTTTCTGCAATAATCTGCCAGAGAGACTCCCCTACTCGCACAATAAAATCTCCCTCGGCGTTATTCCATTCCTGGTACACGGAGATTCCCACATTCCACACGATAACCGCAAAGATAACCCACATTTGAGTCAGCGGCGAGAGCGGATGCGCGCGCCACCAATTCAGGCTTGGTTGTTTTTCTTCCGCTGGGACTTCGCTCATTACATTGCCACCATGCGTTCTTCACCGCGCAGGGTTAACACCTGGCGCAGCCGGTGCGCTTCATCCCGTTCCAAGCCGTGAATTACCGCGTTAGTACCTGCCGAAGCGGTTTTTAAATCCACCGTAGCCAGCCCCAGCATGTTTTCTAAAGGTCCAGAACTGACATCCACCAGTTGCATACGGCCGTAGGGTACAGCGGTAGTAGAACGAGTGAGCACACCCTTGGTCAGCAATAGGTGCTCGGGATATTCAGAGTATCCCCAGGAGCGCACCTGACGAGGTACAAGAACAAAAAGACCCCCTTGCCAAAGCAGCATCAGAGCAACTAAACCCCACCCCAGCCAGAGGGGAACGTTCCAATGAAAAATATAGTGCCCCAGTAACGGAATAGCGCTGAGAGCCACGCAGAGGATAGTCCAGATACTGCGCTGAACCAGACGAAGTTTCAAGTAACGAGGAGATACCCTTTTCCACGCAACGCTATCGATATCCGTATCCAAAGAGGGTTGCGGACTCTCCAGGCGGGTAGGCGGGTTTTCGAGAGATGCTGACATTGTTCTCCTCGGTGGTTCCGACAGAATGAGGCTATCTGCCCCTATTGTCTCAATCTCGTCTGCGTAGCGAATCCTCCCCAGGAACGAAAAACTCGAACCTGTCCGCCGTAGCCGAAGCGTTTGCCCTTGCCTATCGCTTATTCAGGACGACGCCGCGCCAGACCTCGGTTAGCTTGTTCGGTATTGGGGGCAAGGGAGCCCGACCCGTCGTCGTCAGAATCTCCCGGCGGAATTTTGCACATGTTCTCCACGATAATTCCCACCACGAGCATGAGCACACCTGAGATAACGCCGATGATTGCGCCCCATACCGGGTTCCAGGTAGCACGAACGGACAGTAGCCCCAGGTGATAGAAAATTAGAGCAACATGCCAGCCAGAAAACATCGCCCCTACATACGCTGCGGTTTGAGCCCATACCACTGTGCGAGCAGCGGTGAGCGGATTCATAGCGCGAGCGTCCTGCCTTCTTTCGCGATCCCGATACTTAGAGACCTGCACGCCAAACCAGAGCAAAATACCGCAATAAATCACGCTGACCACAAGAACAGTGGCAGGCAGTTGAAGCTCAGGACCACCGGTGCCCACGCTCAGTCCGTTGAGCAACGCCCCTGCAGCCAAAGCAACAACAAACACAAGAAGAAGAATTCGCATTTTTAGCGAGCTCATGCGCAGACCACCGGGGCGTCTCGGAACTCAATGATGCCGTCAAAATCATCAGCCTGCTCAGCTAACTTGCTGACCAGTTGCCCCTCAAGCTGGGCATCAGGATCCATACGTGCCCAGGGCTCCAGCACAAAAGCCCGCTCTGCCGCTAGGGGGTGAGGCAGGGTGAGATCAGGTTCGTCCATCTCTAAACTGCCGTATTCAATGATGTCAATATCCAGCGTGCGCGGCCCCCATCGTACCTCGCGGACACGGTGATGCTTTTGCTCTACGCTCTGGCAAAAACGCAGCAGTTCAAAGGGGCGTAAAGTCGTTTCAATTTCCACCACAAGATTCAAGAAATCAGGCTGATCCTGCGGACCGCCTACTGCTTCTGTAATTGCCATGGGAGAGATTTTTCGCAACATAATTTTGTCATGGCTACAGATATCACCGATAGCACGCACTAATGTTTCTTCTTTTTCGCCCAGGTTAGACCCCAACGCGAGAATAGCTTTTACAGACATTTTCTCTCCCTGAATACGGTGACAGAAACATCAGAGAAGGTAACCTCGATGGGTGCCTTTGGCTTATGGACGGTAAGTTCCACAGCTTCCAAGGGAAAACGAGCCAAAACAGCCTGCGCAATATTTTCCGCAAGAGTCTCAATCAAATCCAAGGAATCTCCGGTAATGACATCCCGAATTAACTCTGCAACCTCGGCATAATTCACGGTGTTTTCAACATCATCACTTTCAGAGGCGCGTTGAAAATCAGTAAACATCGTAATGTCTACAAAGAAAGGCTGGCCGGACTGCTTCTCAGAATCTAAAACACCGTGATAACCCACTACCCCCACTCCAGTCAGAGTGATACGATCCATGCGCGCATACTGATTAACAGAAGTGCTAGACATTGCAGATTTTTCGGTGAGAGTCACTGGTTTCCTTATACTGTTTCCATCTTGAGGGTAAAAGGCTCATCCTTAAACGCTATTATCCTCATTAATCACTCCAAGGGCATATTCCTGAAGAATGAATATATGCAGTCTCATTCATTAATCGCACATTCTACCCGCAATAATCAGGGGGATTCTTTGCGGACAGATAGAACCACCGAAGAAAGGCGAGGTCAATATCACAAGAACTCCCCTCTCTTCTTCCCTCCTATTTCAAAAAATTACGCCAGCCACTTCAGTAGCTGAAATAAAAGAGAGCCGATATGACGCCAACTTATTTTTCTGCTACCCGCCGTAGGGTTTCCACCACCGCAATGGCATCGGCAGTGGGCTGCACATTATGCACCCGTACTGCCCAAGCTCCCTGCTGAGCAGAAATAGTGCTTATGGTAGTGGTCGCCCCATCTCGATTAGCAGGCGAGCGATGATGCCCGGGCGACTGCGCTCGACGATCGTCCTCCGCATCTAGCAAGGCGGCAACAAAACGTTTGCGGGACCCGGCAATCAGCACAGGATGACCCAACTCTTTCAAGCGGTCGATGCCTGCTAACAGCTCCCAGTCCTGGTCTCCAGACTTCGCGAACCCCAGGCCCGGATCAATAATGATGTTTTCTGGCTTCACACCGCCGTCCAACAACCGCTGACGAAGGGCCGTTAGTTCATCACAAATTTCAGAAACAGTGTCTTCATACACGGCCTTTGAATCCATGGTGTTGGAGTCCCCCCGAGCATGCATCAAAATGTAAGGAACCTGCAAATCAGCAGCTACGGCAATCATGTCGTCGCGAAGGCTCATTCCCGAAACATCATTAATGATGTGCGCCCCGGCTTCAATACTTGCGCGAGCCGTTTCGGGGTTAAGGGTATCCACACTCATCACCGCACCCATTTTTGCCAGTTCTCGAATGACCGGCAGAATACGGCGCTGCTCCTCCTCAGGAGTAATACGCACCGATCCAGGACGGGTCGATTCGCCTCCGACGTCGATGATATCTGCGCCGTCTGTAATCATCTGCCGGGCGTGCGCTACGGCATCTTCAACGCCGTAGTGCTGACCGCCGTCTGAGAAAGAGTCAGGGGTGACGTTCAAAATTCCCATCACCAAAGTTCTATCAGCGGGGAGGTTCTCGTACGATCCCCAACCTTGAATTTCTTCAGCCATAACTTCTCCTTTGACGTTAGCGAATCTAAAACCAAAAGAGGTGGGGGCGGGGCGTCGCCCGCCCCCACCTCTTTTGGGGTTCTCAGTAAAACTTACTTGAAACTCTAATTCTTACTCATGATAAGGCTCATTGCTTCGGCACGAGTTGCCTCATTACGTAATTGACCACGCACCGCGCTCGTCACCGTCTTAACACCGGGTTTACGCACGCCGCGCATACTCATGCACATGTGCTCCCCCTCCACTACCACGATTGCGCCTGCAGGCTGGAGGCTGTCTTCAAGAGCCTCCACAATCTGAGTAGTCATACGCTCCTGCACCTGAGGGCGCTTAGCAAACAGATCAACCACACGAGCCAGTTTAGACAACCCGGTAACTTTCCCGTTCTCCCCCGGGATATACCCAATATGAGCAGTTCCGTAGAAAGGAACCAGATGATGCTCGCAGGTGGAGTAAAACGGAATATCCTTTACCAGCACCATCTCAGAATGTTCGATATCGAAGGTCTTGCTCAGAAGCTCCTTCGGATCCTCATGCAGACCACTGAACATTTCCGCATAAGCACGAGCTACACGTGCAGGGGTGTCCTGCAAGCCGTCCCGGTTCGGATCCTCCCCGATTGCCTCAAGGATTTCCCGAACAGCGGCTTCGATACGGGGCTGATCAATGCTCATTAGAGATTTCCTCCCCAGGGATTATGAATATCCCCACCATTGATACCCCCGTTGGAAGGGCCGTTACCGCCCAACCCAGGTGAAGGATTTACATCGGTGGCAGGCTTTTCTACCGTTCCAGTTTCCGGTTCAATCACCGGCTGCTGAACGATGCTGTCTTCTTCAGTCTCATCCTGAGGGACGCTACCCTTCTTCTCCTCTTCCAGCTCAGAAGGTGCCTTTACCGGAGGGATATCAGAAGGTTCGCGATTCTCCTTGGAGTACCAGTAGCTACGCTCTGGGCGCTTGCGAACATCAGCGAAAATCTCACGCAGTTCGTTCTCCAGTAGGGTTTCTTTCTCCAAAAGAGCGAAGGAAAGACGATCGAGGACGTCGCGGTTATCCCGCAAAATCTCGTATGCCTCATCGTGGGCATCCGAAAGCAAAGCAGCAACTTCCTGATCAACCGTCAACGCCAAAGCGTCTGAGTAGTTGTTGGAATTTCCGCCACCGCCGCCGAGGAATGGGTCGGATTCCTGCGCAGTCAAACGCACAGAACCAATCTTCGAGCTCATACCGTACTCGGTGACCATCTTGCGTGCAGTATCGGTTGCCTTCTGAATATCGTTCGAAGCACCGGTTGAAGGATCATGGAAAATCAATTCTTCAGCCGCGCGTCCACCCATCGCATACGCCATCTGGTCAAGCAGTTCGTGGCGGGTGGTGGAATACTTGTCGTCCTCCGGCATCACCATGGTGTAACCCAGAGCACGGCCACGAGGAAGAATCGTAATCTTAGTAACGGGCGCAGAATTACGCAGGGCGGCTGCAACCAGAGCGTGACCGCCCTCATGGTAGGCGGTAATCTTACGTTCGTGTTCGTTCATAATGCGTGAGGAACGCTGCGGACCAGCCATCACACGATCGATAGCCTCATCAATCGCGCGCTCGTCAATCACGTTTCCGCCGTCACGAGCAGTCAGCAAAGCAGCTTCGTTCATGACGTTCGCAAGATCCGCACCGGTGAAACCGGGGGTACGCTTAGCCACCGATGACAACTCAACGCGGCGGTCAATAGGCTTACCTGCAGCGTGAACTTCAAGAATGCGTTGACGGCCCTTGAGATCAGGAGCATCCACACCCACCTGGCGGTCAAAACGACCGGGGCGAAGAAGCGCGGGGTCCAAAACATCTGGTCGGTTCGTAGCGGCAATAACGATGACGTTGGAGGTTCCATCAAAGCCGTCCATCTCAACCAGCAGCTGGTTCAAGGTCTGTTCGCGCTCGTCGTTACCGCCGCCCATGCCAACACCGCGCTGGCGGCCGACGGCGTCGATTTCGTCCACGAAAACAATGGCAGAGGGGTTGGATTTTGCTTCCTTGAACAAATCACGCACACGCGAAGCGCCCACACCCACGAACATCTCTACGAAGTCCGAACCCGAAATGGAGTAGAACGGTACGCCAGCCTCACCCGCAACAGCCTTAGCCAACAAGGTCTTACCGGTACCGGGAGGGCCGTAGAGCAGTACGCCCTTAGGAATCTTTGCGCCCAAACGGGTGAACTTTTCAGGCTCTGCGAGGAACTCACGAACTTCTTCAAGCTCAGCCAATGCCTCGTCAACACCTGCAACATCCGCAAAACGAACCGTGGGGTTGTCCTTATTGAACTTCTTCGCCTTGGACTTGGAGAAGTTCATAATTTGCGAACCGCCACCGCCCATACGGGACATGAGGAACCAGAAAACCACGCCAATCAGCAAGAAAGGAATAATCAGGTTCAGCATTGAAAGGAACCAGTTATTCTCTACCGGTTGATCGGTATAGCTATCCAGGTGTCCATCATCAATTGCTTTAACGACGTCGGTTGCACGGGGCTCTACATAGTAGAACGTCACGTTCTTACCGAGATTACGCCCCTCAGAGTTGGTGTACTCGTCTTTAAGCTCCAGATCGACGCGCTGATCGCCGTCATACATCTTGGCGCTGACCGCTTTGTCGTCATTCAACAACTGAAGACCAACATTGGTGTCTACGCGGCTAGCACCGCCAAATAGGCTACTCAGCGACATAGAGAAAAAAATAATGACCGCAAGAATAACCCAGAACCAAGGTCCTGAAATGAGCTTATTGAAGAACCCCTTCTTCTCACCGGGATTCTTGTCGTTAGTTTTTTGCGCCAAGGCTAATAGTCCTCCATAAAGACGGCGGGCGCCGCCCTAACCATTCTGCATATGCGGGCAGAAAGAATAAGTTGCACATCGAAATGTACTTGCCCAATGTACAAGGCAACGCTGAAAACTTCCTATAAGTTAGCGTTTGTTCCACTTCGGGCTAAAAAATTACGGTGCGACCCCACCGCAGCAAGGGGGAATCGCACCGGGATTTTCACCCTAAAAATTAGGAATATACGTGAGGTGCCAAAGTGGCAATGCAATCAAGGTTGCGGTAACGCTCAGCGAAATCCAACCCGTAACCGACCACGAACTCAGGCTCGATATCCCAGCCAACATACTTGCACTGAACATCAGTCTTAACCGACTTAGGCTTACGCAACAAAGCGCAAATTTCAACAGAGTTAGCGCCGCGGTGCTGCAGGTTCTGCTGCAACCACTGCAAAGTCAGACCTGAGTCAACGATGTCTTCAACAATCAGAACATCACGACCGGTGAGGTCAGTATCAAGGTCTTTGAGAATGCGGACAACGCCCGAAGACTTAGTGCCGGAGCCGTAAGAAGAAACAGCCATCCAGTCCATAGTGTAGTGAGCGGTCAGAGCGCGGGAAAGATCTGCCATGACCATGATGGCGCCCTTGAGCACACCGACCAGCAGGACGTCTTTGCCTGCGTAATCGCGGTCAACCTGCCCTGCAAGTTCTTTAATCTTTGCATCGATTTCTTCTTTGGTGAAGAGAACGTGCTTGATATCGTTCTGTACGTCTTTTTCCTGCACGAGTTGGGGTCTTCTTTCTCGAGATGTGAACCTAAAATCAGTGTACCGGTTGTTGATTCTCTGTGCCTAGAAAGTAGCAGGAAGCCAGTACTTTTCTAAACATTTGAGACTTCCGGGGTTTATCCCTAAGATTGCACCGACAGTCCGGCGCAGCGGGAGGCAAGCTGGCTGGGTCTGGCGTGAATCGCCTCAGCGAGCGCCAGCGAACTCAGGCGAGAGGGATCGCTTGCCGACGCTGTGCCGGGCGTCAGGTGCATCTACCTTATGGATAAAAGAAATCTATTTATTTTCGATAAAAACAAGAATTCCGGTTTGTTTCAAGTCGAATTCTCCGGTGGGGGTAGAAATCCTTATTCCTGGACGACGCCGATACACGCTCACATGCCCGGCAAGTTGCACGGGGCCGCCAATACTGTGTTCAGCGGCGAAAGCGGTCAAGGCGGTGAGCCTTTCAAAGCTGGGGTTCTGCCCGCCTACAGCTTTTACGGCTAGTGAAAGTACTCGTTGCAAGAGCGCCGGATGCAAGGAGGAGAGCGCCGCGCGGTTAAGAACGCGCACTCTTTGGTGGTCTTGCAACGGCTGTTGGAGGCGCAGATTTTCCACTCCCCCTACCTGTTCCAGGTTCAGGGAAATGTCCTGCAATTTTTGGTGTGCCTGCTCGTCGATATAATCAGCGTCAGGGCCAATAATGGCTGCGGTGCGTGCCAGCGATACCGCGACGTCGCCGCCTAAGTTGTCTTCAAGATAGGGAAGTATCGAGTGGCGGACTTTCGCACGCATCAGACTCTGATCAAAGTTCGTGGGATCGTTCCACGGTTCTAACCCCTCAGCCTCACAAATCTGCTGAATCTGTGAGCGCCGCACGTTCAAAAGAGGGCGAACCAGGGTCAGACTATCTATGTTTCGAACCCGTGGCATGCCGCTGAGGGATTTGGTTCCCGACCCTCGCGCAAGACCGAGCAAGACTGTTTCTGCCTGGTCATCGAGGGTGTGTGCTAGCAGAAGTACGGCAGCACTGGTCTGATCCACGGCTTCTCGAAAAGCACCGTAGCGGGCTGTACGCGCCGCCATTTCAGGCCCCTCCGAAGCATGCTCTACCTCTACTGTTTTTATCAGAATAGGGGAAAGCCCCAGATCTGCACACTGTTGCGCTGCTTGGCGCGCAACTTCTGCAGAGTTTTCCTGCATTTGATGATCTACTATCACTGCTCCTACGGCAATCGATCCGCGGCGGGCAAAGTGCGCGCTAATTGCCGCCAGCGCCAGCGAATCAGGACCGCCCGAGCAACCCACGAGAACTAGCTTTTTCTCCTGCTCAGAATCAGGTCGGGGTGCTTTTTTACCGGAGGCAGCAACGGTGTTGTCTCCCAGCACAGAGTTAAGTGCTTCTGCCACCTCGTTTCGCGCAAAACCTACTGCCGGGTGAAGGCGACCCTTACGCCCGTCCTGCATTATTTCTGCCCACCGCGAGCGGATTCGATCTCTGCACCTAAGACGCGGTCAATCCATGCCTGAGGATTATGAATTTCGGTTTCGGTGGGAAGGTTCTGCGCGCCGTCCCAGATGCGGTTGAACTGCTGCATACCCCGCGCGTCCACGATGAACTGAACAAATTTTTGGCCGTCTTTATACTGGCGGAGCTTGCGGTCCATGCCCAAGAGCTTGCTCATAAATTTAGTGAGTATTTTCTGGGTTTCGCTACGGCGGTTGAAGCGGCGGCGAATGGTTCGAACGGTCGGCACAATCGAAGAATCGACGGCATCCATCACTACATTGGCATGACCTTCTAACAGACTCATCACCGCGGTAATCTGGCTCAGTAATTCACGGGCTTCAGCGGACATAACGGTTTCAACGCCGCTAGTTTTCTGCGATGAATCACTCTCTTTGGAGTTCTTGAGCGATGACGCCGCAGACAGCGCGCGCTCCATCAGATTCTCGCTGGTGGCGCCCAGTTCTTCGGCCATAGCCTGCATGAGGTGCAGAATATGCTCGCGCATCCAAGGAGCGGCAGCAAACTGAACGCGGTGCGTCTGTTCGTGGAGGCAGACCCAGAGGCGGAAATCTTCGGGATCAACATTGAGCTCTTGCTCAAGTTGGATGAGGTTGGGAGCTACAATCATGAGTCGCCCGCCTTCGGCACCGTGTCCTGCTAAAGCGGCGTAGGGATCATATTGACCCAGCACGCGAGTGGAAAGATAAGCGAGCACCCCGCCGAGCTCAGTTGAGCCAGCAACAGATGCCAGGTTCTTTTGCGAGTCAGTCATCTCTGCAAATTTTTGCCCCATGAGGGAATCCCCCACCGGGTCAAGCATAACGGCGAAAGACTGCGTATTAGCCTTCGCCCACGTCGCGCGGTCTACGATAAGCACTTCGGAATCTCGCAGGTTATGAGCAGCTTCAAGCCCGGTAATCTCGTAGACGTAATCTACTGAAGCCACGGTAGCGTAGCGCATGCTCTCGACGGCGGCACGCATGTCCGCCGGTTTTACCTTAGGGCCAGCCGGAGCCAAGTTCTTAGCTACTTTCGCGGCAGTTTCCCATCGGATAATGGAAGAAGTGCCCTGGGACTGAGGAGTTATATTCGCAGAAGTCATCTATCCCAGTCTACTGGTGCTTGTTCCAAAAGATGAGCGTCTCTGGATTTTCGCAAAAAGTACAAAGTTTCGGCATAAATACAAGCTAGAGAGTGTATTTAAGCTGAAACTGTGTACTTTTTTACCCCGTTTCGAAGATGCAGCTCTCAGACAAACGAAAAGCCGGTGAGGCAAATTTCTCTGCTTCACCGGCTTTACATATCAGCTACATCTTAGTTTTTGTCGTCAGCTTCAGCTTCAGCAGCTGTCTCATAGTGAGATTCCTTGAAACGCTCCTGAGCTTCACGAACGAGGCGCTCAGCGGTTTCGCGGCCTTCCCAGCCTTCAGCCTTAACCCACTTGCCGGGCTCAAGATCCTTGTAGCGCTCAAAGAAGTGAGCGATTTCAGCCTTGACGTGCTCCTGGATATCTTCGATTTCCTTGATTTCGTCGTAGCGCTTGTCAGAAGGAACGCACAGAACCTTAGCGTCGCCACCAGCCTCATCGGTCATGTTGAAAACGCCGACGGGGCGTGACTCAACGAGAACGCCGGGTACGAGCTCATCGTTAATCAGAACCATGGCGTCCAGTGGATCGCCATCTTCGCCCAGGGTATCTTCAAAGTAGCCGTAAGCGGTGGGGTACTGCATAGAAGTAAAGAGCACACGGTCCAGGCGCAGGCGGCCGGTTTCGTGGTCGATTTCGTACTTAACGCGTGAGCCACGGTTAATTTCAATAGTGACATCGAGTTCCATAAGAGTCCTTTCAGGTGCGTATGAAATGAGAGCAATTGTTTGAATTGCTCCCGACCATTCGGTGTACAGTCTATCTCAGTACCCTTTGTTCCTCGCAGTTTTTCAACTGAATTGACGCTTTCGGAGGTAAATCCCCCTTGTCAGCTGATACCCCGGCTTCATCTTCTCGTTCTTCCTCCGCGCGTTCGTCCAGATCGGGATGGGGAATTGCCGCTCTCCTTACCGCTGGCGCCATAGCTACCGGGGCGTGGGCTTTTCCGCACATTCAGCAGGCTCAAGAAATTCAAGACGGCGCAGACCCGTCGTTCTCCGCTCCTGCTCCCAGCGGCGCAGCGACTCCTACGGCAACTCAAACCTTAACCGCAGGTGCTCTAGATACTCAGCTGAAACCCATCGCAGAATCTTTTAATGCGGGCAACATATCGGGCACTGTGACCGACGCCGCCACCGGCGAATTGCTCTACTCCCACCGTGCAGATGCGGCGAGGATTCCTGCCTCTAACTTCAAAATTCTCACCGACTATACGCTAATGCGTCACGCGGATCCTGCAGCTCGCTACACCACCGCCGTCAAGCAAGCGGAGAATACCCTGACCCTCGTTGCCGGTGGAGACACCCTGCTGGGGACCGGTAAGTCCAACGAAGATTTAGTAGTAGGACATGCAGGGTTGCAAACCTTAGCGCAGAAAACTATCGATGCCCTGGCACAGCAAGACCAGAAAAACTTTGTTCTCAACCTGGATACGTCGCTTTATTCTGGCCCAGCTATCAATAGCGCGTGGGCGCAGGAAGATATAGACGCAGGGTTTGTGAACAACCTGGCTCCTGTTGCTTTTTACTCGCATTATTCACCGGGCGCAGACGGACGTTCTACCACCAACCGCCCTATTCAGCCAGCCCAAGAAGTACAGCAGCACCTGCTCGATACCCTCAACGAACTAGGCGCTCAACAAGGCATCACTTTCACCTTGGGCAAGGAGAAAAAGGCGGACGACGGCGCCGCCACTGTTGCCGCTGTAGAGTCTGCGACCGTCAGCGAGCAGGCTGCCTATATGATGCAAGAATCAGACAACATGCTCGCCGAGGCCTTGGGCAGAAATGCTGCGGTAGCCGCCGGCAAAGAAGGCTCCGAACAGGCCGCCAAAGATTTAGTACGATCTACTTTAGAAGCCGACGGGATTTCTACCGCAGGTCTTGCTCAAACCGATTTGTGCGGGCTTTCCATGGACAATAAAGTCACCCATGAAACCCTCACTCAAATCGTCCGCGCAATGGTCAACGGTGAGAACGGCCTGAGTGCTGCGCTCAGCGGATTCCCCGTTGCCGGCGGAAGCGGAACCCTCGAATCACGGTTTGATGATTCCGCCGAAGCCGCCGCCCGAGGGTACGCCCGAGGCAAAACGGGAACGCTCAACAAAGTTATTGCCCTCACCGGTTACACCGAGCGAGACAACGGGCAAGTTCTCATTTACTCGTTCATCACGAACAATGTCACAGATACCGCCCAGGCAAAAAACGCAATCGACAGGTCAGTAGCGGTAGTCACCAACCATTAAGACTCAGGAGTAAAGGTAATCAATTGGTTCTAGTTAGCTCAGCCAGCACAGCAACGGTGAACTAACCTTCTCGTCTGGCTCGCAAGAGCTCGCAGAAACGATTCATGCCAGACCCAGCCAGTTCACCTTACTGCTGTGCTGGCTGAGCTCTCACCAATGAGTACCCTTATGAGAACTTAGGCTACAGAAACTGCGCCGGTGAATGAGTTCCAAGAAATAACCTGGCCGCCGCTGAAGTTCTGGCGGACGAAAATGCCGTCCCAGTATTCCTCAGTGGTGGGGTACCCTACGCCGTTTTCAAATCCGCGGCGCGCGAATTCAGCACCAATTGCGCCGTTTTCAAAGACCGCATGCGCACCGGTTGCGGGGCTCCACAGAACCTTCGAACGTGCTCCACTTTTGTTGAAGACCTGGTAGTAACCGCCGTCGACCAGTCCACCCTGCTCTGCCATCGTGGGATAACCCAGTGTGTTTTCGCAGCCATTGTTAATCCAGAATCGACCGATAGCGCCCTGGCGAAATACTGGGTGCGCACCGGTGTAGTTAGACCACATGAAGGTGGTAGTGTTGCCATCTTTGTTAAAGTTCTGCCAGGCGCCGTCGTCGACCAGTCCGCCACGTTCGTTCATGGTGGGCTCACCGAATCGGGCCGCTCCACCGTCGCGGTAGTAACCGGCAGCAATGCCATCGCGAACCTTAAAGCCGCTAGGTTGCACCGCTGTGCTGGCGCCAGAGACGGTGTTCTGAATATCCGAGGGACCGTCGGTGTCGTAGCGGTAAATGCCCATGTTGCCCAAGACGCGCCAGGGCAGGTTGTTGCCGTAGCCGTAGCACAGGCCGATGCCGCAGGTGTTAGCAGACGGAGCGAGGATAGCGGCGTTATGAGCCGGTGAGCTCTTCCAGAAAGCTAGAAGCTGGCTGATGTCGTCGTTATAGGAAAGTGCGATGACTTCGCGTACGAAAGAGTAGCCCTGAACCTGAGGGTTGTTGAGAAATTCAGTGCCGTGGGAGAAAAAGCCCTGGTCAAACTGTCGTTTCGCTTCATTATCCATCACCGAGGCAACAGTAGCCGAGTGGCGAAGAGCGCCCAGCCCATGTTCGGCACGGTATTCATTAACGAGGTCGAGTAGTCGTTGCGCGTCGGAGGCACGGTACTGCGCGCTGACGGTTCGAATATCGCTGGATGATGCCTGCGCTGCCGAGCTCACGGCGAGGGTTCCCAGTCCGACGAGGGCGGCAAGCCCTGCGTGGCGGCGGGATAGAGAGAAGGAACCTATCTGGTTCATAGTATTTTTTGACATAAAATCGCGTCTCCGAGCTTTTCTGGTAGGGGGAGAAATGAAGCTGTGCAGACACAACTTTATAGAATCGTTATCTAAATCCCAATCAACGAGGCTTATTCAAAAGTCCTCCCAGCCGCATAAAACACCAACCCCCGAACCACCGCAAACACCCGCAAAT